>JAJYZE010000154.1 GCA_021800195.1 Acidobacteriota bacterium | reverse complement strand
CCCTGACGGCGGAGCACATGATGAGCAGTTTGCCGACCTATTCAGGAATCAATAACGGATATTACATCTTGCTTAACTCCGACAGCAGTGAAAATGGTTCAGACGGAGGCGGATTCAATGGAATTGCGCTACGCTGGACGGCTTACGTCTATAAAAATGGAGGGATCAGCGACAGCAAGGTGCTGGCGTGGATGCAGGCCAACGTGGAACAAGGGTGGTCGGAGCGAAACTCGGCAGGACTGTCGTGGAGCAACTGGGAAAGTGCTACTCCAAGCAGCGGGCTCTATAGCTGGGATTGCACCGACACCGTGGTCGGGATGCTGGATGTGCCCCAGCCATGAACACTGCCGTGGAAGAGGCGGAGAATCTCTTGATGGCGGAAGCTTCCTTCGTCCCTGCGCAAGTCGAGTGGGATCTTTACGGCAGCCCGCTCCGGGGTGAGACAATCATTCACGGTTGGATCGCTACGAACTTTCTTCCGCTGTCGGTCGGCAGGCTGGTGTCAGGATCTCTCTTCAAGTAGACCGTCATGGATTGCGAAAATGCAATGGAGGGAAGGCAAAAGGGGAATCAACAGCGATTTAGGGCTCGAACTTCGATCTGCAGGAGTTGCAGCTTGCGCTCTGCGCCCCAGCGATAGCCAGTGAGGCGTCCGCCCGCTCCAACCACGCGGTGGCATGGGATCACCACAGCCAATGGGTTTGCCCCACAGGCTGCACCCACAGCGCGTACGGAATTTGCTGAACCGATTGCCATGGCAATTTCGGAGTAGGTTCGGGTTTCACCGCGAGGGATTTGCAGCAAAGCCTGCCAAACGCACTGCTGAAAGGCGGTGGCGCGGATGTGGAATGGAAGCTCCGTGGCGGAGGGGTGCTCGGTCAGCCGAGAGAGGACGAGCCGTTCGGCACCGTCCAGGAAACCATCGGCGTTGGAGGAAGAGGGCCGCAGCACGGCCTGCGGAAAGCGTTGTCGAAGTTCGAGGACAAGTTCAGCCTCGGCCGAGCCCGGCCTCGCTGCTCCGGCGAACGGAGGGGATGCAAAGAGTACGGCGCAGAGCCCGCGCTCGGTTGCCGCGATCAGTAACTGTCCCAACGAACTCTCGGAGAGGATGTAACGGATTGTCTCCCCGGCGCCTCCGGACTTCATCGCGGTTGGGGACATGCCCAGCGTCTGGGTCACACCTTCATAAAGACGGCTCGAGGAGCCAAATCCCGACTCGTAGACGGCCTGGGTAATACTGAGGGAGGGTTTGCGAACCTTGTTGCGGAAGAGTTCCGTGCGCTGTTCCCGGGCAAACTCTGCGGGAGTTACGCCGAGCACCCGCTTGAAGCCGCGCCGCAGGGCGAACTTGCCCAGGCCAGCAATCCCAGCCATCTCCTCCAGGGTGGTACGCTCACCTGCGTGGTCGGCCAGGAACTCGGCGGCGCGGGCGATGGCCCGCGCCTGGGGATCGGATTTTGGGGTGGTTCGTTGCGGCTCACAGCGCAGGCAGGGGCGGAATCCGGCGGCCTCGGCCAGCGCCGGGGTGGGGAAGAACTGAACGTTCCGGCGCTGCGGACGGCGGCTGGGGCAGGAGGGACGGCAATAGATGCCGGTGGATCGCACGGCGTAGACAAACGCTCCGTCGGCTGAGGCATCGCGGCGAAGCACCTGCTGCCAGGCGCATCCGGCAAAGACGGGCGGCGTGGTGTTGCGGTTTGGTTCGCGGGCTGGTCTGCGGTTAGGCATTGGTTCAAGGGGAGTCAGGCTGAAGGCTGCTCTACCAGTATCGTCGATGTCTTCTATCCTGCCTGGCTTGCCCGGTGGAGCGAACTCCGGCAATTGCGAGAGAGGTGGGAGTGGGGAGGGGACGGATGGCTGCGCTGCCAGCCGTTTGATCTCGATGCCGTTTCAACGCGAAGGATGGACGCGGAATCCATGAGCGATTTTTCTGGCGTATCGTAGCGTGTGGAGCTATGGTTTTGCCCACCCCCTGTTGCCGTGGCTTGGTGGCCGTGGAGAAGAAGCCTATGAACCGGGACAGGGGAAATGGAGGCAATCGGATTCAGGAAAGAGAGATGGCAGAGGTAACTACTCTGTGACAGGCTGCAAAGAGGCTCTCGCCATGCGTGGAATCGGATAGGATTCGCGTCGCGGCGATCCTTGGTCGGAGCGCCAGGGCTGCGGTCGCAGAGGAACCGTCCGACAAGGTTCCCGCCAGGGGGCATACCATGGATCACTCCGCAACGGTTTTGCCGACGCTGGCCACCGAGACCAAGTACTACAAGGGCCACGTGGCAATGGTGGTCTGTCGGGGCAGGCTGGTGGCCGGGAGCGAGGATGCTCTCTATGAAACCGTGCGAGCGCTGATGCCGATGCAGAAGCGGATCATCCTGAATCTGGCCGAGCTGCAATACACCCACAGCCGAGGGCTGGGGGCGCTGGTGCGGCTGTATGTTGCGGGCAGGTCGGAGGGATGCAGTGTGGAGCTGATGCATCTGAGCCGGCAGATCCGCCACCTGCTGGGGCTGACGAATCTCTTCGATGTTTTTACCGTAATCGGCGGCAATGGCGTTAACCTGATGTAACTCAGGCTTCCACTGTTTCCATCACTGCTTCCCCTGCCCTTGCTGGCAGCAACCGATCCTCAGGAGCAACCGATATGCGACTTGCTGCTATGCTCTTTCTTTCCCTCTCCCCACTCGCCGCTTTGGCGGCCGCGACCGCGTCAACATCTCCGGCGAGGTCTTCCGCACCGGACGCGCGGCTGCAGGGGGCCTACATGTTTCATCAAAATGGGTGGACCTATGTGCACCTGCAGGGAACGCCTGAGCAGATCGGCTTTCAGCACGGCTATCTGCTGGCGCGGCAGATTGAAGATAACGTGCATGTCTATGCCGTGGAGGCGGTGCATCTGGACAAGCGCTCCTGGGAGTTCTTCCGCCAGGCTGGCAGGAACGTTCTGTGGCCGAACCTCGATCCCGAGTACCAGCGGGAGTTGAAGGGGATCGCAGCCGGGCTGAAGGCGCAGGGTTCGAAGCTGGACCTGTGGGATGTGGTGGCGTTGAACGGAGATGAAGAGCTTACCGGCTACTACCTGCCCATGATCGACGCCAAAGAGGGCAAGCCTGCGCCTAAGGCCGCGGTAGCGCCCGGCAAGTGTAGCGCGTTTATCGCCACCGGCTCTGCCACTCGGGATGGCAAGATCGTGATCGCGCACAGCAACTGGTCGCCGTATGCGGAGGGAGAGCGCTGGGCCGTGGCCTTCGATATCGTGCCTCAGCACGGCTATCGCATCTTCATGGATGGCTCTCCGGGCATCATCACCAGTCAGGACGACTTCGGCGTGAACGCCGCCGGACTGATGATCACCGAGACCACTCTGCCCATGGCCAAGGGATTTGATGTGCATGGAATCGCCGAGTTTGACCGCTCGCGCAAGGCCATGCAGTATGCAAGCTCGATTGCGCAGTATGCCGCCATCATGCGCAAGGGCAACAACGGCGGCTATGCCAATTCGTGGCTCGTCGGGGATCGCAAGACGGGCGAGATTGGCTACCTGGAGCTGGGGCTGCGCCATACTCCGTTGACTGTCAAGAAGGACGGTTATTTTGTCAGCGCCAACTTTTCTCAGGACCCTCTGGTGATTCGCGACGATACGCCCGGCTTTGATCCCAATAACCCACAGAGCTCCATGAACGCGCGCCACCTCCGGGCGCTGCAGTTCATGAAGCAGCACTACGGCAAGCTGGATACCACGCTGGCTGAGGCGTATCTCTCCGACCACTTCGATGTGTTTGAGAACCGAATCGACCCTGGCGTGCGCAGCTTGTGCGGACATGAGGAGACCTCCGCGCGGGGAGAGCCGGTCTGGGGCGACCCTCCCTTCAATCCTGGCGGAGCTGTGACCGGCAAGGTGATGGACTCCGATCTGGCGGCGCGGATGAGCTTTATCGGGCGGGCAGGCCATCCTTGTGGAGAAGACTTTCTGGCCGCACCCTTCTTTAAGGCGCATCCGCAGTTCGATTGGGAGAGGCCGATTCTGCACGATATGAAGGCTGGTCCCTGGACAACTTTGACTGCGGGAGAGAAGGCTCCGGCTCGCGCCGCGGGGAATGCGACCGCCAGGACAGTAGCAAGCCCAGCCGAGTAACGCAACCATGGGCACCTTCCCGCAAGAAAGTCCCGTTGGATGGCGCCCTTTGCGCTTTCAGGCAGCCCGATTGACGTCACGCGCGAGGGCTGAACCTTTCCCATCCTTTCTGCACCAGCGGTCGCTCAGAAACACCTGCCCTCGCTGACGGCCATAGAAAACTACCTCTGAGTTGCGCCGTCGCCTTGCTGCGGTGGACCTCCCGCAGCCTCCATCGCCGACAGTTGCAATACGGTCTGGATGGCCAACCGAGCGGCCACGCCGCTCAGCTCGTCGCAGGCCAGCCGGCATCACGCCATCATCTCCACCATGGACAGAAGCGCCTGCCCGTTCTTGCCCAGGAAGTTGGTCAGCTCTCGTTCATTGCATTTCCCGTGCTTGCAGATGGTGCGATAAGCTCTTTTCTCGGCGGTTCTCCTTGTAAAAGGTTCGCAACCCGATTCTTTCTGAACCGGGTCGAACCGCCGCTCAACTTTCAACTAAATCGGGGACACCCTCCGGCGAAAATGGCAGGGTGGATAGTTTCCGCAAAGGACGCATATCAATGCGATGACAGCGCAGTGCGTCTAACGCTTCTCTCCATTTGGCGATCTTGGCCGGGATGCGCGCCACCGACGCGGTCCAGGTAAAGACGCAAGGGTTCTGATTGCTGGTGTCGATGTAGTCGTGAATGGCGGCGATACGTTCCGGCACGCTGTAGAAGGCTCCACGGCGGATTCGCTTTTCAGTGATCTCGCGGAACCAGCGTTCCACCAGGTTCAGCCAGGAACTGGACATGGGGATGAAGCGCAGGTGAAAGCGGGGACAACGCCGGAGCCCGGAGGCGACGCGCTCTTCCGGTGACAACACGATGGCGATGGCCAGATGCATGGTTCAACCAACAATGTCCATCGCTGAATTATCAAGTTCCTAATAACGCACTACACTCGCACAGCCGAGTTCCGAGCCGACGGACGGCCTACCATGGCTACTCACCGATTTGCCCTACGCAATCGTTAAAGAATCAACTTGGGAGACCAGATGTCCCGCATGACTTCTGGATCAGTACATCGACCCACTGTAGGTTCCCGCAGTTCCGTACACGATGGTTGGACCAAAGGTGTCGCCCGCGGGCACATTCAAGCTAGTTGCCGCGCCAACGATAAACACATTGGGCACCACAGCGCCACCGGCAGTGAGTTGGGAGGTGCTGTAAAGGCCGACGCCGAATGGCGTGGCAGAATTGACCACGCACAAATCGCCGGTCTTGTCGAACGCGATCCCGTTGGGGGCATTCAAACTGGCGTTGCCGTTGACCATTGCGGAACTCAGCGTCACTGGGGGAGTCGGGCTGCCGGTGGCCGACAAGCTGGCCTTTGAGAATTCGACCACAGTGTTCGGAGAGTTAGCGTTGCTGGACCATAGGTTCCCCGAGCTGTCAAAAGCCAAGGCCCATGGCCCCTGGATGGATTGCTTCCCGTCATCGGACAGTATGATGCTGGGAACGAGAGTCATTGACCCGCTGGCTGTCGGCAGTGCGGCCGCCTTGAATTCGAAGATGGTGTTGGCCGCATTATTGGCGACCCACAAGTCTCCGGATGAGTCGAACGCGATTCCCAGAGGACCATTGAAGGCGGGGTCGGATTCAATCGTCAAATTCGGCGCAACTGCAGTCCCGGAAGCCATCAGTTGAGATGGCATAAATTCAAAAATGGCGTTGGCCCCGTTGTCGCTGACCCACAGGTCGCCTTTGCCATCGAATACCGCCTGCCGGGGAAATACGAAGACGGGAGAACCGATATTTACGTTGGGCGTGCCTGTGGCCGGAGATTGCAGGGCCGTAAGATTGGCTGAAGTGAATTGGTGCAAGGCCGGCTTGACTTTGCCGCCGGTGCTGATTGTGCCACCATCGACCACCCATAGGTTGCTCGATGTGTCGAACAGCACGCCTTGCGGCGAGGCAAACGCGCTGCTATTTAAGATTAGCGTCGGAGCGGGGGCCGCACTGCCAGTGGTGGTCAACGCGCTTGGGGAAAATTCCAGCACATCGGCCCCATTTGCCACCCACAACGCCGGACTGCTGTTGGATGGGGTCGTCGGCGTCGTGTATGTTGCGCCAGAAGAGGAATAGCTGCCGCATCCAGTCAACCCGACTGCCAGCGATGCTCCGCACCACACTGTCAAAAGGTATTCCCGGAAGGCGCTTTTACGCAAAGCGGGAATCACCGCTGTCCGGGGTGGCTCCATGCCGTCGTCTGCGGCACAAGCCATAGAGGTTGAACGAAAAGGACGGTTGGAAGATTTGCGGTCTTGCAATTCGAGCGTCATAACGGGGCTCCTTTCCTATCAAGTGGCCGATTTCTATGGAGTGGCTGACGACGCAGCAAGGCTAGATAGGCAAGGGCCGCTTTGTGGCGAACATTGTACTCCTTCGAATCGAAATTGTCTGTGATCTGTAAACATGACCCGTAAACGCCAGAGCGGAGGGCCGCACGACACAGGAGTGAGCGTTTTGGAACGAGGCGGATCTCGCGGTTTATCTTACGGTTAGGACAGCCCTAAGATAGCAACAGGGACGACACACCGCCTCCAGCACGCCTCCGCCAACTGACGAGTGCATGGGCCCAGCCCAAGCCCATGCGCCGCGGCTCCTTATCCGAACGCACCGTCAAGTGCGGCAAGCCGGGATGTCCCTGCGCCCAAGACCCGAAGGCTCGCCATGGCCCTTACTACAGCCTCGCCCGCGCCGTGGACGGCAGAACCCATTCGCGCGTTCTAGTGCTACGGTTGTAAGTGAGCGATAGGAAGCAGGAGGCGTTGTTTCCGGTAGTGGAAGAGTTGGGCTAAGGAACTGGTGTCGCCGTCGCTAGTCATACCCGTGCAGTAGGTGTTGCAGCCCCTGCGAGCCCCCGTGCAGCACGGAAGCGAGC
>JAJYZE010000153.1 GCA_021800195.1 Acidobacteriota bacterium | reverse complement strand
TGTTTCACGTGAGCAAATACATCAGCGTGCCGATCTGTGCCGCGGCCGTGTGGGTGCTGGTGGTCAAGGGAGACTACAAGAGCGTCGAGAAGATCTTCTTGATCGCCAGCGTGTTTTACATCTGCTATATTGCGGCCGGAGTGCTGGCGCAGCCGGACTGGCACAAGTCTCTGATAGAAACGATCAAGGTGCCGGGAAGAGCGGTTTGGCGGGATCACAACTATGTGTACATGGTCGTGGGCGTGGTAGGAACGACGATCGCACCTTGGATGCAGTTCTATCTGCAGTCTTCCGTGGTAGAGAAGGGTGTTTCCATCAAAGAGTACGGAGCATCTCGCCTGGATGTGATCGTGGGGTGCTTTTTCACCGACATTGTGGCGTGGTTCATCATCGTGGCTTGTGCCGCGACCCTGTGGGTGCATGGAATGCAGAATATCAATGTGCCGGCGGATGCGGCCCAGGCGATGCGGCCATTGGCGGGTGACTTCGCCTATATTCTGTTTGCGGCGGGTCTCTTCAACGCCTCGTTTTTTGCCGCCAGCGTGTTGCCGATCTCGACGGCCTACAGCGTTTGCGAGGGACTGGGATTTGAGAGCGGGGTAGACAAGAAGTTCCGTCAGGCCCCGTTTTTTTACTGGTTGTATACGCTGCTGATTGTTGCCGGGGCGGCGGTGGTGTTGATTCCAAAATTTCCGCTGGTCATGATGACAATTCTGAGCCAGGTATTGAACGGAGTGCTACTGCCGTTCGTGCTGTACTTCATGCTCAAGCTGGTGAACAACAAGCGGTTAATGGGCGACCATACGAACTCTCGGTGGTTCAACTGGACCGCTTGGGCCTCTACGGTGATCATGGTAGGGTTGACGCTGATGATGCTGTGGCAGCAGATAGCCCAGCTCGCGGGGACCAAGAGCTAATCTCGCAGGAACCAAGAGCGAATCGTCCTGAATCTCTCCCTGGCCGGTGGCGCGCGGGGCCGCCTAGAACCCACTTTTTTGGGTGCGGCTGGTCCGAGGAAGCGGTAACGGGAGTCCGGCCGCCGGGTGGGGTACGAAGGGAGTGGCCAAACTGCGTGTACGCGGTGGAGCAAAAAATGGACCACGAACCGGCGCTCAGACGGGTTCTTCGTCACATTTGATGAACCGATCTGGGTACTTTTGGGGCGGGTGGTATTGGGGTAGAAGGAGATTAGCTCTGTCGGCTCCGCAATCGCAGCTATGGGACAGAGGACTTTATTGCCAGACGTCAGCGAAGTGGTACTGGACCAGTTGCGGGTTCAGGGGCGTGAGCGGATTCTCATGGTTTTGCGACCGGCAGGCGAGCAGAGCCGCTCTCCATGCTGCCACGGGCAGTCCTATCGCATTCACAGTTGGTATCGGCGACGGTTGAGGGATCTTCCGTGGGAAGGGATTGCGGTCGGCATCGAGCTTTGCGTGCGGCGATTTTTCTGCGACGCGGAGGATTGTCCGCGAAGGATTTTCACCGAACCGCTGGGGAAGACGGCGCCGCGCTATGCGCGACGTACCGCGCGGCTGAGCTGGGCGCGGAGCGAGGCCAGGGAGTGAAGGAGGAGGGAGTCCTCGTGTTCGATCTCGCCACCGATCAGGTAGGGCAGGCCACAGTTGGCAAAGGAGATATGGGGACCGCGTTCGAGCACGATGATCTCGCAGTGCTCGCAGAGGCGTCGAAGGCGCGGCGCCGCCGGCGACACCTCCTACGATCACGATTCGCTTTTGATCCAGAGTCGTCATTTCCTCTCCGAGGCGCAGGTTGACCGTCATCGTCCGTGGACAGGGGTGAACGGACGAGGTATGGACGCTCTCGGGCGTGCCAGGAGGCGCTGCCGCAGAGCCCCAGCGAAGTGCGCGCGGCAGCGCCAGATCAAATCGATTAGAGAAAGAAAGCCTGCTTGGCCTCACCGATGAGCTGGATGAAGGTTCCGACGCCGACGAAGTCGAGGTTGGGGTAATCGATCATCTCAGCCTCTTTGAGGCCCATGACGCCCATGGACATCTCGCAGATGTGAATGCGGATGCCGCTTTCTCCGGCCTCCTTGATCAACTGTTCGAGCGAATTGACGCCATGCTTCTTCATGACGGCGCGGATCATTTTGGGACCCATGCCGCACATCTGCATTTTGGAGAGAGGAAGCTTCATGGATCTGGAGGGAAGCATCCAGCCGAACATCTTTTCCATGAGATTTTTTTTGGCGCTCTTGCGGGAATCGCGGAGAGCGGCGATGGACCAGAAGGTAAAGAAGAGGTCGACCTCGATATCGTAGGCGGTGGCGCCGAGGGCGATGATGAACGCGGCGATGGTGGTGTCCAGGTTACCGGACATGACGCCGAGCGCGAGGCGGTTATCGCCGGCGTTGTGTTCGACGGTGTCGAGGCGGGCGCTGAGCTGTTCGATTGCCTGCTGCATTTCAAGGAGCGAAGGAGTTTCAGGCATGGTGGCCTTCCTTTCAGGGTAAGAGTTCGATTACTGATGGGTTGTCAGAGCGGCAGCGGTCTCCGGAGCTGGAGCCTTGGCCCACGCATGGAGAGCCAGGGCCAGGGTGCGATAGACCACATGCGCGAACTTGGTGAGTGGCAGTAGAACGATGAGGTCCATGGCGAGCACGATGTGGGTCATGAAGGTGATGTATCCGAAGGTGGTGGGGTGGGGCATGTAGACCACGATCAGGGTTGCGATACCGGTGACTACGGTAAAGGTGAGGAGCAGGAGAAAGAACCAGTCACCGAAGGAGCTTTTGTCATAGGGTGTCTCTTTGGCGCTGCTTCTGCGGCCAATGGCGATGCTGAGACCATAGAGGCAGACGAGGCCACCGAGCAGGCCGAGGATGCGCATGGGATACCAGGGTGGGACAGGCGAGCCGATGGGCTTGATGAGGTAGTCGAGGGTGGTGGCGGCCAGCATGGCCAGGAAGCCCCACATGATGGCGGCATGCACGAACCAGGAGCGCCGGAGCAGGGGCGTGGTCTCTGGAGCCTCGTCTTCGCCGCACTGGCGGAAGCGCTGATGATTGAGTGCGTCGAGGACCGCCGAGTAGATGGACGGGATGAGAGCGGAGATCGGGAAGGGGCGGTGCTCGCCGGCCTGATTTGTTTTTCTCATGACACGCGAGGTCATGGAGAAGAAGCCGAAGACGAGGGCCAGGCCGACGACGATGAAGAGCGCGATGCCGATGGAGTGTACCCACTCACCGGGGATGAAGCTGAAGAGCTGGGTAGAGCCATAACCACTGAACATGCCGCCGTTGCTGGCCATGCCCCGCTAGCCCTGGTGCCAGAGCAGCAGGATGGAAAAGAAGGCGGAGAGGACGAAGAAGACGAGGATGTTGAAGAGAGGGGAGCGATACATGAGGCCGGAAAGACCGGTGGGTCATAGCGGGAGATGGCGTAGCTGCGGGCTGCGGCCATGAACTGCATGGGGTCGGCTTCTCTGGGGCAGGTCTCGGTGCACTCGCCGCAGGCGTAGCAGCGCCAGAGGTCCTCCTGCGCGAGCAACTCGTTTTCCATGCCCAGTTGCGCCATACGGATGATGCGGCGAGGAAAGCCTGCCGAGTCCTCCGCGAGCGGACAGACGGCAGCGCAGTTGCCGCAGTTGAAGCACGCACTTACATCCAGCTTGCCGCCGGCTCCGTGCTTTTTGATCTTCTCCATCATTTCGACATCGATCGCGTGTGCCATGACCATTCCTCGGAGTTCGTGTTAGTGAGCGGCGGTGGCCTCTTCGCTCTGGACGAGGGCGTAGAGGAGGTAGTCGCCGTCTTCCCCAGCTTCGGTGACAAACCCGTACTTGCGCATACCTGTGAGGTGCCACAGGGTTTCATCAGTGGGGATATGGAGCGGGGCGGCGATCTGGGGGACGCTGGCCGGTGCTTCGGAGAGCATCTTGCGGATCGCCTTGCGCGCTGCAACGAGCTGCTTCTGGTGCTCTTTCTTGGGTTCGCTGATGCCGCCCATGCGTTCCCGCATGGTCATCAGTGCCTGCTTCTGTTCCGGTGTGAGTGATTTTCTTGCCATGATGGCTTCTCCCGTTAGGTGTCCGGCTCAGCCCAGATTCACCAGTTGAGGCTCGCAGTCAGCGTGGGGTGTTTCCGCCATAAGACCATCCGCCATCGCTTCAAACTGATCCAAGCGCCAGCCGTTGAGTTCCAAGGCGCGGTGGGGGCAGACGGCTACGCAGGCGCCGCAACCAACGCAGAGGCCGGCGTTAACCTCGGCACGCTGTACGGTTTGCCCGTCGACTTCCTTTTCCACCAACTGCAGAGCGCCTTCATAGTCGCATTGGGTGACGCCGAGGCCCTCACCGCAGCACAGCGAGGAGTCGACCGCGGCGACGAACGGGTTGAGCTCGACCATCTCATGGGCGAACATCGCTGCGGCCTTCACGGCAGCCGCGCCTGCGGCGTTGAGGGTCTCCTGGATGTTCATCGGGGCCTGGGCGGTGCCGGCGAGCAGGACGCCGTTGACGAAGACCTCTACGGGGCGCAGCTTGGGGTGAACCTCCTGGAGGAACAGGTCGTCGCCGGTGGGCAGCTTGATGCTCTCCACCAGGTCCTCGATGTGGGAGGGCATCATGCCCACGCCGAGGACGACCATGTCAACGGGAACGGAGATCTCTGCGCCCCAGGTGAGCATGTCCTTGACGGTGATGGTGATGGGAGCTTTTGGTGATCCGCAGAGTTGACAAACCTAGCTAGAAGAAGTAATAGCCAATCTGGATACCGATGGAGTTCTCTGACATGGAAGCTTTGAGGGGCTGGACGGGCAGGTCGAAGAGGGTTCCATCGGTGACGTCGTTCTTGAAGGTGTGCATGAAGGCCTCGGTAAGGCTCCAGCGCATGGGAAGCTTTTGCGTAGCGCCGAAGGTGACGGCGGTGGTGACGATGGCCGGCATGATCATGATGAGGTTGGCCTGAAGGTCGGGTGTATGGATCGGGTTGCCGCCATAGGTAAAGCCGGCGCGAACCTGCCAGGTCTTGTTCAGGTCATACTGGGTGCCGAGATTGGCGACCCACTCGTTCTGCCAGTTGAGGGGCAGGGACACTTCTTCGGTGCCGACCCAGGGACCAAAGACATTGAACTGACTCATGGTGCTGTGCCAGTTGAGCCACTGACCTTCCATGCTGACGAGCCACTTGCGGACGGGGTAGACGGCCGCTCCAAAGGCGAACTGCTGTGGGTAGTTGAGGTGAGCGCAGTAGGAGCCTTCGCCTCCGGAGATGCCGACGGGTCCGGTGGCTCCGACGCCGGTGGGGACGAACTCCTGATTTTCCTGCCAGAAGAGGTTGGTAAACTTCATGACGGATTTATAGGAGGCGCCGAAGGTGAGCCTATCGCTGTACTTGTACATGCCGCCGATGGTGGCGCCGATGCCGTAGGCCCAGGAGGGGCTGGTGAGGTTGAAGCCCTGGCCACCGAATGTCTCATCGAAGGAGACCTGCTCGGCGGCGACGTCGAGCGCAAGGCCGAGGCTGACCTTGTCGGTCATCTTGAAGGCGACGGCGGGAGCCATCTGCATAAAGTCGATACTGCTGAAGGCCTGGATGGTGCCCATGGGAACGTTGGGCTGCAGGTAATTGACGCCGAGGCCGGAGGTGCCATAGATGCCGCCGCCGAAGTAGAGGTTCGGGCGGAAGGCAGGGGCGGACCAGCCAAGGGCGGGGATGGCATAGACGTTGGTGGCGGCGATGATGCGAACGTTGGCGGTACGCGGGACGTTCTCGCCGACGCGTTCATACTGGCCGCCCCGGAAGGACGCGCAGGAGTTTTACCTGCTGCAGGGGTGGCATGTCGCCGATCTCATCGAGGAAGAGAGTTCCTCCGAAGGCGAGTTCGAAGCGGCCGACGCGATCGCGAACGGCTCCGGTAAAGGCGCTGCAGATGTGTCCGAAGAGTTCGGACTCGAGGAGGTCGGCGGGGACGGCGCTGCAGTTGACAGCGACGAAGGGGCCGTCGTTGCGGGGAGAGTTTTCATGGATGGCGCGGGCGACGACCTCCTTGCCGACGCCGCTCTCACCGGTAATGAGTACGGGAGCTTCGCTGTGCTGGAGGGCCTCGACCATACGAAAGATGCGCTGCATGGCAGGAGAGCAGACGATGGCATTAGAGACAAAAGTTGCAAAGGTGGAGTAAGCGCTGGTCGCTTCCGCCGGCCGAAGCAGAATGACGTAGGCCATGCGGGGGTCGCAGACGGTGGTGTCGCCGTGCAGGATGGGGGCGGCGGTGATGGAGACCAGGCGGGGGCTCCCTCGCCGATCGGAAGGATGGCGCGCCAGCCTTCGCGCCGTTGGCCTTCAAGCAGAGCCTGGCGCAGGGGGGGTGCCGGGGCCGATAAGGCTGACGCAGAGCAACTCTTCGATGCTGCGGCCGGCCACATTGCGGGCCATGCCGGAGCCGATGAGGTCATCGAGGAGGTAGGAGGCATGGGCAATGCGAAAGGAAGCGTCGAGGCAGACAAAGGCTCTACCTACAGATGCCAGAACACGTGTGAAGCCGTGCAACGCAATCTGGGTATCTTCGCTTAGTGGTTCGTCGCTGGCGAGATAGCATTGCTGTTCTGCGATGCGCTTCTCCACAAACACTCTCCGCTGCTGTGCAACCTCTTTGGATGGTCTTCGAGGCGACGTTCCGTGGAGGTCGGATCTGTTGCTCTCCTTCCGCCGGAAGAAATCCCGCTTTTAAGAGAACGTTACAGAAGAATCATCCTGAATCTTCCGCTCTGTGCGATATTCGCAGATCTTTTGCAGATCTGGCTATTTCTTTGATGCTGTCAGCCGCTGCTGATTGTGGTTTGGCCAGTTTTGGCGGAGGCAGTCGGATGAATTGGAACAGCCTCAGCGCGAGCCTGTGCCGGAGGCAATTTCGTTGTTGCATGCGGGTGCGAAAGACGGGAAGGGAAATTGCGTCCTTGTCGTAACAGCGAAAGTGTCCGTTCGCTTGACCGGGTGGGCGACGAGCCCCGCCCTTCCGGGCGGGGAAGGATGGCGAGGAGGTCTGTGCCGTCCGCGCTGTTGCCTTTCCGAGTGGCGTTTGCCGCAGATG
>JAJYZE010000152.1 GCA_021800195.1 Acidobacteriota bacterium | reverse complement strand
GCGCAAGCCGATCGGCTTCTCGATCTCGCACAGCACCGAAAAAGAGGGCCAGTTGAACTTTCGCACCCTCTTGGCCTAGAATGAGAGGAGCAGGCGAATTTGTTCTGCCGCTGAACGCTGCCGTCCGGCAAACGGTCGGCATCCGTGAACGCACCGGAGGGGTGGCGGAGGAAAGGAGTGGGCGAGAGCCCACTTTTTGTTTGCTTCAAATTCTGCTCTGAAGACTCGCTTGGAAGGCAGACGGCAGGAGGGCCGGCCGTTTGAGCGGGCGCTTGCCGGAGGTGTTATGGCCTTGCAGATGGAGACAATTCGAGCAACGGCTGACCGCATTGCGGCTTCGCATCAGCTTGAGATTGTGGAGCTTGAGTTTACCGGAGGGTCCAAGCACCGGAGCCTGCGCGTCTTTGTGGAGAAGAACGAGGTGGCGCGTGCCCAAATGGCTGCCCAAATGGCCGAACAGATGGCCGAACCGATCTCCGAAAAGGGGAAAGGTGGTTCCGGCGCCGGGGTCTTCCCGCGAGTCCCGGTTGAAACGCTCTCCGGCATCTCCCATGAAGACTGCGCCAACTTTGCCCGCGACTTTGGGACCGTGCTGGACGTGGAGGATCTGATTCCAGGCGCCGAGTACACGCTGGAGGTCAGCTCGCCGGGACTGGAGCGCAAGCTGCTCAAGCCGGCGGATTATCAGCGCTTTCAAGGCAGTCTGGCCAAGGTGCAGACCTTTACCCCGGTGGCAAACAACCGCCACTTCACCGGCCGGCTGATCGCCTTTGATGGAGCCGCCTTTACCCTTGACCTCTCCGCCGCCAGGCAAAAGGGCAAGGCAGGCAAAGCGCCTTCTGTCCAGATGGTTGCTATCTCGCTGGAGAATGTGGAAAGGGCGCATCTAGTGGCGGAAGTATAGAAGTTTCAAGGGATGGTCAGCCGGGATTGGGAGAGAGAGACGGCTTCGAGGCCGGCGGGAGCCAGGGCAAGATTCGCGCTTCACAGGTTTGGATGGGCAGGACAACATTGAACCGATCGGCAGTCAGCATCGCCGAAAAGAGAGTAAAGAATATGGCAAGTGCTCTGTATCAGTCGATTGAGAATTTGAGCCGGGAGAAGGGGATTGACCCGGAGATTGTTGTCGGCGCCGTGGAAGATGCGATTGCGTTGGCGACGCGCAAATACTACAAGACCGTCGAGAGCATGCGCGGAGAGTTGGACCGCGAGAGCGGCGAGATTCGCGCCTACGTCTTCAAGACCGTCGTAGAGACGCCCGAGCAGGTGGAAGATCCTGACAACCAACTAACCCTTGAGCAGGCCCGCGAACTTGCGCCCGAGGTGGAAGTGGGCGCAGAGCTGCACTTTTACAAGGACACCACGCCATTGGGACGCATCGCCGCCCAGATGGCCAAGCAGGTGATCTTCCAGAAGGTTCGCGAGGCCGAGCGTGACACCGTGTTCAATGAGTATGCCCATCGCGCCGGCGAGATTCTAACAGCCACTGTCAAGCGGCTGGAGCCCATGGATGTGATCTTCGATCTGGGCAGGGCCGAGGCCCGGATGCCCAAGCGCGAGCAATCCCGGCTGGAGCAGTTTTCCGTGGGAGAGCGGGTGCGCGTGGTGCTGTTGCGGGTGGATCGCGCCGCCAAAGGACCGCAGGTGATCGTCTCGCGCGCAGCTCCCGGGCTGGTGCAGTCGCTCTTCCAGTCGGAGGTTCCGGAGATCTATGACGGGACGGTCACGATCCGCGCCATCGCCCGCGAGGCTGGCGAGCGGACTAAAATCGCCGTGATGAGCCGGGATAAGGATGTGGATCCGGTGGGCGCCTGTGTTGGCATGAAGGGGATGCGCGTGCAATCGATCATCCGCGAGCTGCGCGGCGAGAAGATTGACATCATTGAGTACTCTGACGAGATCACGATCTTTGCGGAGAAGGCTCTGCAGCCGGCCAAGGTCTCCCGCGTCTCTGTGACGGATGTGGCGGAAAAGCAGCTTGAGGTCATCGTGGATGACACGCAGCTCTCCCTGGCCATCGGCAAGAAAGGCCAGAACGTTCGCCTGGCCGCGAAGCTGTTGGGATGGAAGATCGACATCAAGAGCGAAGAAGAGAAGCGCCAGGAGGTCGAGCAGCAGATGCAAGCCATGGGCGGTGGACCATCCACGCCCATCGAGCAGGTCACCGAGCTGGGTGAGGCGGTCATGGAGAAGCTGATTGCCGCCGGTATCACCACCGTGGAGTCGCTGGCGGATATGACCGCCGAGGAGCTCAGCGAGATCCAGGGCATCGGGGAAAAGACGGTGGAGAAGATTGCGGTGGCCGTACGGCACTACTTTGGACAGTACGAGGAGGGAGAGGAGCGGCCGCCGGCCGTCATCCCGTCCGCAGCGGCTGCGGAGCCGGCCACGCTTTCCGGCGAAGAAGCGATGGTCGCCGCCTTGGCATCCGGCCCGAAAGAGGATCCAATGCTATCCCACGTCAGTACGCCCGAACAGCTTCTGGCTCAGCAGGTTGGCGATGCAGGCTCGGCCCGTGAGGTCAGCGACTTTTCAACCGAGGATATTGCGGATGCCGAGAACCGGATCTCCGAAGTGGATGCCAATGACGCCGGAGATGCTCGCGAAGCGGATATTGAGATGAACAATGAGATCGTGGATCAACTCGTGGACCAGGCCCAAGAGGTCTCCGACGAGGGCCCCGATGAACCAGGGCATGCCCGGGAGTGAAGCACCAACCAGACCAACGCGATGCTGACCGGCAAAGGCCGATCCGATGGCGTTGCCAAGAAGATGGAAATACCCGCCGGACGGCTGAAAACTTAACCGATTCAAGGGATAATAACCTTGAACGAACTCCTACTTCGATTGAGGCTGATATGAACAGCTAAGTGCGCAGTGGAACCGAAAAGGGACGGATGAGCAAAGTTCGCATCAACGATCTGGCACGTGAGTTAGAGGTCAAGAGCAAATCCATTCTGGATGCTCTGATCGCGGTTGGCGTTACCGAAAAGAAGACGCACTCGAGCTCCATTGAGGTGGATGAAGCCGACAAGGTGCGTGAGTACTTCAACAGCCACGGGGCCCGCTCGGCTCGGACCACGCAGCCTGAAGCACGATCTGCGTTCAACCTCTCGCATATCTCCAAGCCGGGAGATGCGCTCAAGGCGATTCTGGAGCGCAAGCAGGCGGAACAGGCAGCCAGAATGGCGCCGCCGGCCCGGCCTGCGGTCACGGTGGCCAATCCGGCCGGCCGCCCTCCAGTGGTCGCCAAACCGGCCGCGGCGGCTCCCGCCGGCACGACTCCCACAGGCGCGCGGCCGGTTGTTTCCAGCCCCAAAATGGCCGCGCCCGCGGCACAGGCTCCAACCGCGCCTGTTTCTTCTGCGGCCTCTGCCGTCAGCACCGACGCGGCCAGTCCCGCCGCCACGTCTGACGCTCCCGCGCCCAGGCGGATTGTTCCCATTCCGCGGCCGGCAACGCCCAACTTTGTGGTCCCTCCGGCGATTGCCAACCGGCCCGTGGCCGGGCCTGTGGTGGCAAAGCCGCCCGTGGCCACGCCGCCCGCTCCGGCAGTGGCTTCCGCGCCCCCGGCCGAGCCGGTCGTCGTCAAGCCTGCGCCTTCGGCGCCCCACTCTTCCGCAGCCGCTTCCGCCATGGAATCTGCTGAAGCGGAACCTGCGGCACCCTCGCAGGGAGCATCTGCTGCCGCGGCGGTGCCGGCACAGCGGCGTGTCGTGATGCCGCAAACGGGCCCACGGCCAACTTACAGTGCCCCGGCAACGCCGCCGGGAGCCATGCGTACACCCATCTTCCAGCGTCCGCGCCCCGGCGGCGGGCCAGGCGTGCGTCCGGCTGCGGCTCAGGGGGTGCGCCGGCCGATGCATCCGACGCGTTCATTCCCGGGCGGGCCCGGGAGTGGTTCGGCGGGTCCGGGGTACTCTCCACGTCCGGGATTTGGCGCGGGCCGCCCCGGGTTTGGCCCCCGCCAGGGAGTCTCTCCGGGAGGCTTGATGCCTGCCCCGAGTGAGGCTCCGGGACCCAGCCGTCCAGCGCGGGCTGGACAGCGCGGGCGCGGAGCGCCGCGCTATGAAAAGAATAAGGAGGTTGCGCTCAAGGGCTACAACGCTCCCCGTTTTGGAGCGCCGCAGATCCCGCAGGGCGAGGTGCCCATCACCAAGTCCATCACCGTCACGGAGGGGATTTCGGTCAAGGATCTGGCGGAAAAGTTGAGTGTGCGCGGTAAGGACCTGATCGCGACCCTGCTCATGAAAGGGGTCATGGTAACCGTCAACCAGTCGCTGGACGGCGAACTAGTCAAGGAGGTCTCTCGCCAGTTTGGCTCCGATGCTACGGTGATCTCCGTCGAAGAGCAACTGGAGAACGAGGCCATCGAAGGACTGCTAGAGGACACCGCGAACATGGTGGAGGTGGTGCGGGCTCCGGTGGTCACCATCATGGGCCATGTGGACCACGGCAAGACGTCGCTGCTGGACGCGATCCGCTCCACGGATGTGGCGGCGGGCGAGGCCGGCGGCATCACCCAGCATATCGGCGCTTACAAGGTAAAGATCAACGATCCCAACTCGCCGGCCTTTGGACGCGAGATCGTCTTCCTGGATACTCCGGGCCACGAGGCCTTCACCCGCATGCGCGCCCGGGGGGCCAAGATCACGGACATCGTGGTGGTGGTGGTGGCGGCCGATGACGGCGTGATGCCGCAGACCCTGGAGGCGATCGACCATGCCCGGGCGGCCAAGGTGCCGATGATTGTGGCGGTCAACAAAATTGACAAGCCTGAGGCTGATCCCAGCCGGGTGATGAACCAACTCGCCGCGCGCGGCGTGCAGGCTACCTCCATGGGCGGCAACATCGAGTTTGTCCAGGTCTCGGCCAAAAAGAAGATTAATTTGGCCGGATTGGAAGAGATGATCTGCCTGGTGGCCGATACCAATGAACAAAAGGCCACCCCGGAACGTCCGGCTGTAGGGACGGTCATTGAAGCCAAGCTGGATCGTGGACGCGGCGCGGTGGCGTCGATCCTGGTGCAGAACGGGACACTGCGCACCGGCGACAGTTACATCGTCGGCAATACCTTCGGCAAGGTGCGCGCCATGTTCAATGACCGCGGACAGGAGATCAAGGAGGCCGGGCCATCCACGCCGGTGGAGATCCTCGGCCTGGAGAACATCCCGGACGCCGGCGATACCTTCCTGGTAATGGCGGACCGCGACAAGGCCAAGGGCATTGCCCAGTACCGCAAGATGAAGGAGCGCGAGGCGCAACTCGCCAAGAGCTCGCGAGTCTCCCTGGAGGGCTTGGCCGAGCAGATCAAGCAGGCCGGGATGAAGGACCTCAACCTGATCCTCAAGGGCGACGTGCAGGGCTCGGTGGAGGTGCTGGCCGACTCGCTGCAGCGGATGTCCACCGAGAAGGTTCGGGTGAAGGTGCTGCACTCCGGTGTGGGCGCCATCACGGAGTCGGATATTCTGCTTGCCTCGGCTTCCAACGCGGTGGTCATCGGCTTCAATGTGCGGCCCGACCGCAAGGCGACCGAGGTGGCCGAGCGGGAGAATGTGGAGATCCGTTTGCACTCCATCATCTACGAGCTGCAGGACGAGATTACCAAGGCCATGTATGGCCTGCTGGAGCCGGTCTTCAAGGAGAACTACGTTGGCCGGGCTACGGTGCTGAACGTCTTCAAGATCACCAAGGTCGGCCAGATCGCCGGCTGCCAGGTAACCGACGGGCTCATCCGGCGGGACAACCAGGTGCGCGTGCTGCGCGAAGGCGAAGAGGTCTGGAAGGGCAAGATCACCTCGCTCAAGCGCTTCAAGGACGATGTCTCCGAGGTGCGGCAGGGCGTGGAGTGCGGTATCGACCTTGCCGGCTTTAAGGAGATCAAGGTCGGAGATGTGATCGAAGCCTTTACCACCGAGAAGATGGCCGGCGAACTGGGCCGCAGCTCTGCTGAGATCAAGAAGGAGCGCGACCTGGCAGCCCTCAAGGATGCGCAGGATCCGGACAACAAGGCAGCTCAGATCGAGGCGTAGTGGCTCGGCGGGAATCAAGTTGGGCTGATGGCGGCTTTTGTTTTGACGAGATCTGGAAGAGCAGTTTGTTGTGCGCTCGCCACGGGCTCCGCCAACCAAGGATCCGTGCGAGCCGGACGATTTGCTCTGGTTGCTGAAGAACGGGTCGCCTGCGGCTTGACCTTTGGGGGCCGTTTCGGCGATTCCGATTTCTGACGGATCAAGCCGGGGGGTAACAGCTTTTGTCCGTTCTTGAGCAAGAAGCCGGCAGGCTCTTGTTCATTGAGTCTCCCTCGCTTGCGGAGAGTGCGGAGGGCGGAAAGATGAAAAAAGCAGTCGCAATGCTGTTGGGAGCGTGGAGCGCAGTGTGTCTGACGCAGGCGCAGCAGGGAAGCTGGATGCCGGACCTGACGCGGCAACAAGACTACAACTGGCACTTGTCGTCGAGCTTTGAAAAGACGGGCGGCAACGCCGACTCTCTGGCGCTGAATCCTGGGCAGACCCTGACGGTGTTGGATACCGATGGGCCGGGGATGGTGTCGCACATCTGGTTCACCATTAACGATCGGGAACCTTACTACCTTAAGCGCATTGTGCTGCGCATGTACTGGGATGACGAGAAGGATCCGAGCGTAGAGACACCGATCGGCGATTTCTTCGGGCTGGGTCTCGGCATCTCTTATCCGTGGCAGTCGGAAGTGCTTTCCGTGGGCAACAGCGGCGCGCTGAATTGCTTCTTTCCGATGCCGTACCGGCATCACGCGCGCATCACTTTGACGAATGAGGGCAAGGAAGCCGCAAACAATCTTTACTGGAACATCGAATACCGGACTTACTCCCATGCGCTGCCTGCGGACACACTCTACTTCAACGCGGAGTACCGGCAGGCGCAGCCGAATCATGGATGGACGAATTAATGGTACACAAACGGCGACCCTTTGGTGAATTATCACAGAAATCCAAACGGAACAGATAACTATGTATGGTTAGAGGCCAATGGGCACGGCCAGTACGTGGGCGTGACGATGTCGGTCCTGCAAAA
>JAJYZE010000151.1 GCA_021800195.1 Acidobacteriota bacterium | reverse complement strand
CGTATGTTGGACTCCATCGAACTGCTTGAGGTGCCGCATGAGCGCCACGAAGGCAGCCTTGTCCTGGTCCAGGTTGCTTTTGCTCACTGCCGACAAGATCTCCAATTTGCGCCCGTCGGCAGACTCCGCCCTGGGAAAGCGCGTCTGATTCTCTTTGACCCAATCCGGCACGTAGCAGGACATGCTGTTCTTCCAGGTTCCAAACCAGAGCAGCACGAGCTTGATGTGCCGTGCTCTGGCTCCGGCGATGAGCCCATCGACTGTGGTGAAATCAAAACGGCCTTCCTGGGGCTCGATCAGATCCCAGTACACGGGGGCAATGACGGTGTTGAAGTGCATGGCCACGACCTTGGGCCATACTTGATTGTCCATGAACTTTAAGCTGGACGCCGAGGAGTTCTGCAGTTCGCCGCCGATTGCCAGAAATGGCCTGCCATTGACCACCAACTGAGTTGCGCCATGTTCCTGTTCCAGATGCGGCATGCCATGAGCCGCGACTGTGGGCATCGTTACTGCGTGCGCTGCTGCCGCCCACGCCATGGGAGCAAAGCCCAGCGCCACGGTTGCCGCCACGGCCCATGCGATGGCAGCCTGGTTGATTTGCACGCACCGAGCACCGATCCACATGAGGCGATCCCTCCCAGCCGCTTCAGCGTTCAATCAGTTTCTTCAGTGAATAGCCTTCGGCGGCGGAGCATTGGCAGCAGAAGGAATTCGGGACGAGCAGCGCAAGTTCATCAAATACAACCACCTTGTCGCCAATCTCTTGATCTTCCATAACATTGTGACCATGAGCAACGCACTGGAACGACTGGTCACAGAGGGCTATGAATTGGACGCGAACCTCATTGCTTGCTCCATCCCATACCTGACCGAGCATCTCAACCGCTTTGGACACTACGCCCTCAACTGGGGTTGCCCCCTCGGCTGACACAAACGGTTAAGACCCTCATCGCTGTTCGCTGCAAAAATCTCGACCGGCACTTGACTGTACAGCATTCTGAGCGAGAGCGCAAGATGGAAGATCACGCTTGTCGTTAGCACATGATATGTCCGGTAGCTTTAGCGAATGAAATGTCCGCATAGCGGGCGGCGAAGATGGCTCCATGCAGACGAGCATGGAGTTCTATCCGAGGGCCGCAGTGGAGCGGGCGATGAAGGTGCAAGAAGTGATATTGCGTGCCATAGCGAGGAAGATCACGTGGTGGCAAGCGGCAGAGATTTTGGGCATCAGCGACCGGCAGATGCGGCGCTGGCGGGAGCGGTACGAAGCCGAGGGATATGACGGACTGATGGATCGACGGCGTGGCCGGCCAAGCCAAAAGCGGGTGCCTTTGGAGCAAGTGGAGCAGGTTCTTGGGCTATATCGGGAGCGGTATTTCGATCTGAACGTGCTGCATTTTCATGAGAAGCTGGGCCAGGAGCACGGGATCGACCTGAGCTATACCTGGGTGAAGGCAGCCCTACAGGGGGCCGGTCTGGAAGGAGCAGTTGTTGCCCAAGCATCCCATGGCCGAGGCACTCAACTATGCCCTGGCTATGGGAGGAACTGACCGTGTTTGCCTCCGACGGCGCGGTACGTATCGACAACAACGTTTCCGAGCGCGAGATGAAACGGGTGGTGCTAAATCGGAAGAATTCGTTGTTCGTTGGCAACGCCCGCGGCGGCTGGACGGCGGCTATCCTGGCCAGCCCTACCTCAACCTGCCGCCGTCACGACATCGATCCTCAGATCTATCTCACGCAATTGCTGGTCAATCTGTCGACGCTGCACGTCAGCGACCTGCCAAACTGGCTACCCGACCGCTGGAAAGTTACGCAGAAATTCCGCCTGGCCGCTCTGCAAAGCGAAACCTCCCTCCCTTGACCCTACCTGCGGTTCCGATACCGGTCACGCGCGATGCGCGCTTGAAGCTCGGCCCAGGGAAGAACGGCCTGCATGGTGGAAAGACATCCCTCCCGGCGGCTCTTGCGAGCGTACTTTTCAAAACTCGGCTGCGTGGTGAACGTAAGTTGGCGCACTGCGTTCTTGGTCCACCTATACGTTTAGACGCAATGAATGCCCGTTGGGAACTTGATCAGAGCTTCCCTAATCCACGACGACTTGATGCGAACAATTGCCTTCGCCCAGATCGACAAACCATTGGAATTGACCGCTGATGAACTCCGATTTCTGCGGAAATGTTTCGGCGAAAGCAGTATGGCGTCTGCACGAATGCATGGAATAGGCCGTTCTCGTTTCTCCCGAGTGCAGATATTGGCACCGAGGAATATAGCTTCGAAACAAGCTCCGGAGTTTGGCTGCCCTGCTCCAGCTACTCGACGCGATACCTCACCGTGGGGACTCTCCAAGCGCAGCCGGAGCCGCAGCTGCCAAGACGGTACCCGGTAGCCAAGCCGCCACCGGGTGCCGCGCTGCGGTCGACGTTGTCCCCGGTTCGCCAATCGCAAAGTCCGCCTGATTCGAGCTTCGCGCCATCACTGGATTCTGGTGCAGGCCATCACCCGGGTCATCCTCCGCCACTTGCTTTGGAACTTCCTTCTGCACCGCAGTGAAGACGTTCGTCAACGGCGTTAGTCCCTTGCTCTGGCGCAGTTGCTGCATTAGAAAGTAAGTGAAATAACCGTGGCGCAGCTTCGGACTCTCGAGCGATTCCTGATTTACCCCTGCTGCCGCGAAGACAATCCTTCCCGTACCTTCGCTCATTCGCTCCAAGGTCGCCGCCGATGGCGAAGTATTGGCCAACCCTTTACCCATCATCCTTCCACCATTCTTGATTGATCCTCCGCTGTAACAGGTATCCAACACCACCAGCGTCCGGAGAGCGCGCATGCGTGTCGCAACTGCATTCGTCAAATCGATCATCGGATACGCCGTTGCGTACAGCGCGTCCTGATTCGGGTGGTCGCTGCTATCAATCTCCGTATCGTAGGTCACCAGGTAGTTCAGTTGTCCCACAGTATCGATTGAGCGTGGCGATCCATGCGTCGCCATATAAATCACCACCATGTCGTTGGGCTGGGCGTGCCGCGCAATCCAATTGATCTGCTCTTTGATATGCACCGTGGTCGCCTGCTCATTAAGCAACATATGCACATTCGCTTTCGGGAAGCGCCCCACTCCAGGATCGCTAAGCACCTCGGCGAACGACTGCGCATCGTTGGTCGTAAAGTTCAGCTCTGGAATGTTGTGATCAGAGAAGCGACTGATCCCAATCACCAACGCCCACTTCTGCTGCACCGGTCCCGGAATCACCTTAGAACCCGCACTTGCTCGGGGAGGCGCTCCCGACCCTGAGGCCGATCCAATGCCTCGACCGCTCGGCCCCGAGGGAGTCGCCAGAACAAACGGATTCAGGCCCTCGTTCTGCGCCTCCGATCCGACCAGCCGTGCCTGGTCAGCCGAGAACCTCGCCAGAGCCGCATCTCCCAGTCGAGCCTCCACCAGGCTTCGGTAGTACCAGGCATCGCCCAACTCACTGCACATCGCCGCCGCACTCTTGAGCAACTCCAAAGCATCCTCAAAATCCGCCACGCTGCTCTGCGGTCCAGCGCGTTCCAACGCCTGCACAATCAAATCCTTGCCCGCACCGCACCTGCTTCCCTGACCGCGCGCACTCGGAAGTACAAGGGTGCAATTCATCGCTGCCGCCAGTAGCAGCCATCGCATGTAGGAGATCCAGTGCCTCACATTCACCTCGACAACACCTCAAGACCTATGTGCCTTCACCGTCCGGAGCCCGATCGAGATACCGGATGACGTTTTGCTTCCTCCTGAAGCTTTTCGTAGTGCGCCAGCGCCGTTTCGATGCGCTTTTGCGGTTCCAGAAAGTACTTCTCCGCCGGATCGCTGTCGATCGCCTTTCCGTAATTGATGGACGCCTGATCCAGAAATC
The DNA here is from genome assembly GCA_021800195.1 of Acidobacteriota bacterium. Taxonomy (GTDB): domain Bacteria; phylum Acidobacteriota; class Terriglobia; order Terriglobales; family Acidobacteriaceae; genus Granulicella. The sequence continues at coordinate 3,169 of JAJYZE010000151.1, read as the reverse complement.
TCATCGCGATCTGCACATCATTCGCCGCATACCCCATTGCTTCATACGCCACCCCGATATCGTATAACCGATAGGCATCATCGACGGGTCTCGGCAGCGCCGGTGCCGTCTCCCAAGCTTCCAGCGCCCGGCTCCACAGTCCAGCCTCCGCATCCTTTACGCCGCCGTCCATCCCCTTTCCCTTGGCCAGCAGAACCTCGATTGTTTCCCGCGTCGTCACCAATTGCCGAGCGATCTGCCGCACCGCGTCGGTCATGAGATCGTTGCGCAGTTCTGCGTCCGTCGGAGGGTTCATGTTCTCGCTTTTCGCCCCGCCCGTCATCCGCTTGAAGCTGTTCTTCATCCCGCCCAGCAGTCCGCTGCTCACTGCATTGCCCGATGTATCAAACTCCTGGTCATACTGCGCGAGGATGTCATCCTGCCCCAGTGTCTCTCCCGATCTATTGAGCACCTGGAACGAAACGCGCATCGTACCCGTCACACGCGTATATGCGACGTCAGGCGGCGGGGTCCTCCCCGTCTGAATCCCCGGTCTCACGGTGACCGTCGGCGCAGGGTGATCAAACTCTGTTATCTGGCATTCGACCAAGCTGTCTGCCCCGCTGTTCTCGATCCGAAGCCGCGGATCGTCTCGCAGCAACTCGGCGCTCAGCATAGACTCAAAGTCCTGCGCAAGATACTCGGGGCCGCCACGACTTCTCACGCTTATCTTCACGGAAGTTCCGGGCAACTGCATCACTGCCGGAAGTTTGCGTTGCAGAGTAACTTTGCTCTTCATCAGCGGCAGACCGAAGTGTTGGGCACCCGCGACTGTGCCACTCATCCAACATGCCGCCATTAGGGCCGCTGCCGCCATTGTCTGGACCGCTTTCACGCCATACCTATGTTTCCACATCGCGTCTCATCTCATCCCGTCGCGAACCTCTGCTTCATCCTTCGGCGCAGGCGCGGATCGCTAAGAGGATTTTGAGCCACTGGCATACAGCGGCTTCACTCCAACATGCATCGTTACGTAACTGATGTCTGGCTCAGTGTTCTGCGCCTGCTCGTACACTGAACTGTTTGCGGGCGCCTTCTTATTGACCAGATAGCCATTCACCAGCTTCAGCGAATTCAGATAAGGCTGCAACTGGTCCGTCTGCACTTGCGGCACCAACACATAGTCTCCCGCCGGCATGTTCATGCCGATCGTGGTATCCGCCGCTGCGCGCGCTTGCTGCGTCGTATAGGCCATCTGCGGTCGTGACTGGAACAAGAACGTCGTTCGATCCTCCATCATCCCGTACAACTTGCTGAAGCCGCTCAGCGCCGTTACGCTGATCGCGGGCAGTCCCAGGATCGGCGCTACTTTGCTCGTGTCCGTCACCAGCCTGTTGATCACCGCCATGAACGGTGACTCCCGTGGAAGCATCGACACATTCATCGCCAGATGCGCAACCCCTCCCGGCAGCACGATGTGGTTCATGCTCTCCATCGAAGTTCCCGGATCGAAGCTCAGGTTTTGCAGCGGAGGCAACTTTCCCGCGCGGGTTGGAAAAATCCCGGCCAGCGCCATCCAAGCTAACGGGTCGATCATGTCGAACATCCGCTGACCCTGCAGCAAGTCCACTCGTAGCTGCGCCGACCGCTTATCCTCAAACGCCTGCTGATCCGCCTTTGACAGCCGTACTCCCCCTACATTCAGGTTCGCTGCCACATCTCCGGGATAGTTCGGCAGTTCGGTCCGATGTACATCCTCCGAGTAGCGCAGGCCCTTGGTCGCGCTGTAATGCAGAAAATTCACCTGCCGGTCCTCATCCATCCCCGGCGTCTTATGAAAGAGCCCGCGCCCCTCGGGCTGCTTCTGCAAAAATGTACTCCAGAACGCCGCTGCGTTACCCGGCTCTTGATCCGCCGGGACTGCTTGACTCGCCTGGAGCGCAGCGCTCAGCGCTTCCGCAACTCCCGGCCGCGCCAGCAGGGCAGCCAGTCCCCCCACCCCCGCCAGATCTTGCAACACACTCCTGCGAGAAAGCTTCATAATTGATGTTCTCCTCTACGAAAGAACAACGAAATCTAGTGATGAATACTCCGGAAATGGCGGAAGGATATCACAGTCGGTTAACAATGCCAATGAAATTCGTCCGCCAGGCCGCGCGACACAGGAGCGAGCTTTTCGGAACGAAGCCGATTTTGCGGTGGATCTTACGGTTACAACAGCCCTAAGATGGCGAAGTGGACAACACACCGCCTCCAGCAGGCACCGCCAACTGGCTGCTGCATGGGCCCAGCCCAAGCCCATGCGCCACGGCTTCTTGTCCGAACGCACCGTCAAGTGCGGCAAGCCGGAATGTCCCTGCGCCCAAGACACCAAGACTCGCCATGGTCGTTAGTACAGCTTCACCCGCGCTGTGAGCGGCAGAACCCATTCGCGCTTACTAAATGGGGAACTGGCACCGTTGCCCTGCAGTAGATTCAGGCGGGGCACCAGTTCCGGGGCCGGGTTGGAGCCCTACCGGTAAGACTGCGAGGCCTGGGCCGACAGCCAGTTTGAAGGAGGCTTCAGCGGTCTCGACCAAGGAGGCAGAAAAGGGGGCTTCCAGCCGGCCTCACCAACGAGGTCGCTCAGGAAGTCGAAGCACTCGTAGGCCGTCAGTCCATCGCCAATCTGGATTTGGAGGCTATGGAGATGGCGGTGCGGCGGCAGGCTTTGCGATTAGCGGCACGCGCCATGGAGCAGAAACTGAACGCAGACACCAGCCGTGATGCGGGGCCGAAACTGGCCGGCTCCTGCGGCGGCATTCTGGTCCGGGACGATGAAGGATGCTGCAACTGAAGGATCTCATGGAGATACACAAGCTGCCAACCGTCCCAGCCGGATGAAAAACCTGATGCAATTCAGACAGAGGGAATTCTACAGCTAACTCTCTGGAAGATGAGCCAAGCGCAAGAGCCTTACAGGATGCAGCCGAGATGCTGCCGCCACTGCAGCCACGGTCTGCGTTGGTTCGCCATCGAAATGGAGGGCTATGCCAGGCTATGCCAAAGCGTGAGCAAGCCTGGAGAAAAAGAAGATCCGTCCTATCGACGATCAGGAGTCAGCTCAATATGGAGTGCTTGAGAGGTTTGCCTTCGAATCCACAAAACCAGGTCTGTACCGCCCAGTCTGTGCACAAGCCCCATCCGGCAG
>JAJYZE010000150.1 GCA_021800195.1 Acidobacteriota bacterium | reverse complement strand
AAGAGTCAGCAGGGGAACGTTTACTGGAATGCGTTGCTGAGTTTCGCCCCCATCCTGGTGCTGGTAGCGCTGTTCATGTTCATGATGCGGCAGATGCAGTCGGGCGGCAACAAGGCGCTGAGCTTTGGCAAGAACCGGGCGCGCCTGCTCTCCATGCAGCAGAAGAAGATCACGTTTAAGGACGTGGCCGGCGTTACCGAGGCCAAGGAAGAGCTGCGGGAGATTATCGAGTTTCTGCGCGAGGCGCAGAAGTTCCAGCGCCTGGGCGGGCGGATTCCCAAAGGCGTGCTGATGGTGGGCCCCCCGGGAACCGGCAAGACGCTGTTGGCGCGGGCCGTGGCCGGTGAGGCGAATGTTCCGTTCTTTTCGATCTCCGGCTCAGACTTTGTCGAGATGTTTGTGGGCGTGGGCGCCTCGCGAGTGCGCGATCTGTTTGAACAGGGCAAGAAGAACGCTCCCTGCATCATCTTTATCGACGAGATTGACGCTGTGGGACGTCACCGTGGCGCCGGTCTGGGTGGCGGCCACGATGAGCGCGAGCAGACGCTGAATCAGTTGCTGGTGGAGATGGACGGGTTTGAGTCCAACGATGGGGTGATCCTGATCGCCGCCACCAACCGGCCGGACGTGTTGGATCCGGCGCTGCTCCGTCCGGGGCGTTTTGACCGGCGCGTGGTGGTGGACCGTCCGGACATTCGCGGGCGGGAGGAGATCCTGAAGGTTCACTCCAAGAAGGTGCCGCTCTCCGATGACGTAAATCTGGCGGTGCTGGCCCGCGGAACACCGGGCTTTACCGGCGCGGACCTGGCCAACATGGTGAATGAGGCGGCCCTGACGGCGGCCCGGTTCAACCGCAAGTCAGTTCATATGTTTGACTTCGAGGTTGCCAAAGATAAAGTGCTGATGGGCGCGGAGCGCAAGTCCATGCTGCTGAGCGAGGACGACAAGCGCGACACAGCCTACCACGAGGCCGGGCACGTGCTGGTGGCGGCCAAGCGCGAGCACTCCGACCCTCTGCATAAGGTGACCATCATTCCGCGCGGCATGGCGTTGGGCGTGACGATGCACCTGCCGGAGGAGGACAAGCATACCGTGACTCGGGATTATCTGAATACGCAGCTTGCCATTCTGATGGGTGGGCGCTGCGCGGAAGAGATCTTCATGAACCGCATGACCACCGGCGCGGGCAACGACATTGTGCGCGCCACCGAGCTGGCCCGCAAGATGGTCTGCGAGTACGGCATGAGTGAGCTGGGACCGCTGACCTACGGCAAGAAGGAGCAGGAGGTCTTTTTGGGCCGGGATATTGCACAGTCCAGGGACTACTCGGATGACACCGCGCAGCAGATCGACAGGGCGGTTCGGCGGCTGGTGGATGAGGGGTACAACTCCGCCTACAAGATCCTGGACGAGAATCGCGATATCATGCACGCCATGGCCGCAGCATTGCTGGAGCGGGAGACGCTGGATGCCTCCGAGATCGAGCTATTGATCCAGGGCAAGCAGTTGCCGCCGGTAAAGTCAGCGTTGGCCGCTGCCGGCGAGGATGAGGACAAGCAGCAGGTGCTCAAGCCGGAGGGCGGTCGTAAGCCCGGCTTTGGAGAGGGGCAGCCCAACCCGGCATAAGTGCAAGCTGGTTCTCGCAGGGGCGGCCTTTGGGCCGCCTTTGCATTTTGGGGTAGAGGTTCCATCCCCGGGGTAGCCTGGTGATAGCGATGCGATCTCGCGGAAGATGGGCCGGGTGCGATAGGCTAACCGCATGAAGAGATTGCGGGGTTGGTGGATATATGGTCTTGCGCTGGAGTTGGTGGTGGGAATCCCTGGAGCACAGGCTCAGAGAGCCCTACCTTCAGCCCAAACCGCCACTACGACGCCGGGGGTGACGGTAGGGCACGGGGCGCAGCCCGCCGACGCGGGATTGGCACCGACAAAGGATGATCTGCTGCGTGGCGGATATGGCCCTTATCGTGAGAATAACCACATTCTGTTCTATCATTTGACGCTTAAGGTTGATCCGTCTACCAAGACCCTTGCCGGCAGCAACATGGTGCGGTTCAAGATGTTGAAGGATGGGCGGAAGATCCAATTGGAACTCACCCCAGTGCTGACCATCGACAGCGTGGTCTTTGAAGGCAAGCCGGTGCGGTGGGTGCGCGCAGGTTCCGGATCGGGGAGTTCGGGCGGCAGCGATCTAAGGACCTTTTATGTTGAATTTCCGCGCCAACTGAAGGCCGGTGGGATGTATGAGGTTACGGTGGCCTATCACGGGCATCCTTTGACGCAGGGACGCTTTGGGGGTGTCAACTTCGACAAGGACAAAGAGGGCAAACCTTGGATCACGACTGCTTGTGAGGGCCAGGGGGCCAGCGTATGGTGGCCCAACAAGGACCAATGGAGGGATCGGCCGGAGGGGATGGAGATCGACGTTGCGGTACCCAATGGGCTGATGGATGTGAGCAACGGGCGGTTTGTGGCCAGCAAGGACCTGGGCGATGGATATACGGAGTGGGAGTGGAGGGTACACTACCCGATCAACAACTACGATGTGGCGCTGAACATTGGGGAGTATCAGCACTGGTCGGGTGTGCATGTAAACAAAGAGACGGGCCAGAAGACGACGCTGGATTATTATGCGCTGCCTGAGGATTTGGCCAAGGCCAAGGTGCAGTTTCAGCAGGTTCCGGTGATGCTGGATGCTTACGAGCATTACTTCGGCGAGTATCCGTTTGACAAGGATGGATACAAACTCATCGAGGTGCCGTATGCCGGCATGGAGCATCAGAGCGCGGTGGCCTATGGAAACCACTTCGAGAACGGATACTACGAGCGCGACTGGACAGGGGTAGGGATTTCGCCACGCTTCGACTTCATCATCATCCACGAGAGCGGACATGAGTGGTTTGGCAATGCGATCAATGCGGCCGACCGGTCGGATATGTGGATCCATGAAGGCTGGACCACCTACATGGAGTCGCTTTATGTGGAGTATCGCTGGGGGAAGGCGGACGCAATCCGGTATCTGAACGGGCTTGTACCCAAGGTAAGAAACCGGCAGCCTGTGATTCCGCCACACGGGATCAATGCTGAGCCGACGGAGGATCAGTACTTCAAGGGAGCATTGATGATCAACACGCTGCGCAGCGTGATTGACGATGATCCGAAGTGGTTTGCCGATCTGCACGACTTCTATCAGCACTTCAAGTACCGGAGCATCATGACCGAGGATGTGGTGGCCTGGTGGAACCAGAGAACGGGGATGGATCTGACTCCATTTTTCAACGAGTATCTGCGCCATGCGGCGATTCCGGTGCTGCGGCTGAAGTTCGATGCCGCTAAGGGAACGGTTGCGTACCGCTGGTGCGCCGATGAACCGGCGTTCGCCATGCCCATCAAGATTGGCAAGCCCGGGAATCTGACACTGGTGACGCCGGTGACCACCGGGTGGAAGACGATGCCGTGGACACAGGATCCTGACTCGCTGGTGGTGCCGCATACCCTTTATTACATTGGAGAACGGACGGGTGAGGCGTGCCGATGAAGCGGGGGAGGTGCGCTGCCGCTAAAGCTCTCGCACTGGGAATCGCATTGGCGATGACGGGGTGCGGGTACCATGAGATGGGAGCGGCAACGCATCTGCCGCCCAACGTGCAGACGCTGGCCGTGCCGATGTTTGTCTCCAAGGTGCAGGCTTACAACACGGAAGCGGTGTTTACTCAGGCAGTGGTGCGGGAGCTGAATACGCGCACCAACTACCGCGTGCTCTATGGGGTGAAGGCCAGTGAGGCCACCAAGAATGCGGATGCGGTGTTGAGGGGAACCATTACGAACGAGTCGGTGGCGCCGCTGACCTACGACTCGTCGAGCGGACAGTCTTCCAGCTACCTGGTGATGGTAACAGCCAGCGTGCAACTGGTGGCGCGCGATGGAAAGGTGCTTTACACGAACGACGCCTTTGCATGGCGCCAACAGTATCAATCGACGGAGGCTCTGAGCCAGTTTGTGCAGGAGGATGGCTTTGCCGTCCGCAGGATGGCGAGAGACTTTGCGCAGGCATTGGTGAGCGAGATGCTGGAGGGTTTTCAGTGAGCGAGCAGGCAGCCTTCCGGGAGGGTCAACAAGCGGATCTTAACGGCCCCGGATTCCGTCGGTCGGAGCTGAGGAGTTTTGCAGCCGTGGAGCGCTTCCTGGCCGAGGTGAGTCAGGAGCCGGCCTCTACCCAGGATAAGAACCATCGTGCAAGGCAAGCCGGCTATGTGTTGCTGGGCGATGACATGTTCCTGCTCGATATGTGCCTCAAGGGGGCTGTTCAGGCGCTCGTGCCCAAGGAGATGAGAGAGTTCTGTCTACATGATTTGGATCTGGGGCAGACGACGGTGTTTGAGGCGCTCGATCTGGCTCAAACGCCATCCTTGATGGCTCCATTCCAGGTGCTGATTCTGCGCAACGTGAAGATGCTCTTTGGACGGGGGCAGAAGAAGGAAGAGTTTGCGGCCATCGACGCCTACTTTCGCAGGCCGAACCCGCAGGCGATTGCGCTTTTTGTCGCGGATCATATCGCACTGCCGCAGGATCTGCGCCGAATGGAAATGGCGGATAAGGACAAAGCGGAAAAAATTCGCGAGATGCTGGGCGATGCGTGCTGCGTGGTGGAGCTGCAGCGGGTGAGCGAAGAGGATGCCGTGCGTTGGGTGGTGCGCGAGGCCAGGGAGCGGGGAGTGAACTTCCGCGAGGATGCGGCCAGAGAGCTGGTGGATGCGCTGGGTGCAAGTGGAGGCGCGGAGATGATGATGGTGGCCAGCGAGATGGAAAAGCTGCTGCTCTATGCTGGTCATCCCGCCGTGGCCGGCCATCCGTCCGGGGAATCTCGACGGTACGAAGTGGAGCAGGAGACAGTGGTTGAGCTTCGGGATGTGGAGAGGATGGTGTCGGCGGCCAAGCAGAGGAGTTTGTATGAACTGACCGATGCTATCAGTCTGAAGGATGCGCCGCGTGCCCTGGCGCTGTTGGGAGGGCTGTTGAACGCCTCGGAAGGCGGTGAAGATGCTGCCATTGGACATGTCTTCTCGCTGGCCAGAATCTTTCGCCAGATGCTGGTGCTAAATGAGAAGAAGGTGAAAGACCAGCGGACGATGTGGCAGGTGCTGTGGCCCGGGTTCCGGGTAGCTCCCTTCGCTGCTGATGCTTTGATTGCGCAGGCGCGCCGTTACAAGGACCGCACAGAATTGAAGAAAGGATTGCGGCTGATTGCGCAGGCAGATTTCGAGTTGCGGTCCAGCCCAGCAGACAAGCGGCTGGTGCTGGAGATGTTGGTGATGCGCCTGGCAGGCAGGACCGGGGAGATGGAGCCGGGGCTGGTTGCATAGAATTTCGCCGCGCAGCAGGGCAAGATGCAGAAGGAAGCTTTTTACCGGAAGAGGGAGGATCGGATGGCGCAAGAGGCTGGACGAATGCGCGTGAGTTGCTGGCGAGGGGTACTGCCAGTTTTCTTGTTGCTTTTGGGCCCACTCACTGTTCTGCCGGCAGAAGCGCAAGCCAAGACGCAGCCGGTGCCGAATGCGACGGCTCCGGCCAACCCGCCCTCCGTCACTCCGCCCAGTGATCCGGCGGGTAGGAAGCAGTGGATTGCGCAGGCGGAGGCATATCTCAAGACACACTATGCGAAGCATGGGTACCGGATACCGATGCGCGATGGGGTCAAGCTTTATACGCAGGTGTACACGCCGATCCCAGGCGCGTTTACCGACCGGGGGCCTTATCCCTTTCTCATGTCTCGCACGCCGTATAGCTGCGGACACTATAACGACGACGTGGTTGCGCCCAGGGTGACCGGGGATTGGGAGATGCTGGAGGGCGGCTACATCCTGGTATGTCAGGATGTGCGCGGCCGGTGGGAGAGTGAGGGAACGTGGCTGGAGATGTCGCCATCTCATGATGGGATGAGCGTGGATGAGTCCACGGATATGAACGACACAGTGAACTGGCTTTTGCAGCATGTGCCGGACAACAACGGCAAGGTGGGTATCCTGGGAATCAGCTATCCGGGGTTCTATACAGCGGCGAGCATTGTCAATGGAAATCCTGCCATCAAGGCCGCAAGCCCGCAGGCTCCGATCATGAATCTATGGATGGGAGACGACGCGTATCACGGCGGAGCCTTCATGCTTCAGGCCAATCACGGATTCTATGCCCCGTTCTTTGTTCCTCAGAAGAACCCGCTCACCCAGGAGCCGAAGAATGATTTTCACTTTCCCACGCCCGACATGTATACCTATTATCTCAAGATGGGAACGGTGGGAGCGCTGGATACGCCGGCGGGCGGAACAAGCTCCTACTTCCACGATCAGGTTTCGAATACTGTTTACAACCACTATTGGAAGATTCGCAACCTGGCGCCACACATGGTGGGAGTGAAGGCGGCGGTGCTCGCGGTTGGTGGGCTCTTCGATGAGCAGGATCTCTCCGGCCCGGTGACGGTGTTCCACGCCATTGCGAAGTTGAGCCCCGGCGCTGCCGAGGACACGCTGATTGAAGGACCTTGGTATCACGGAGAGTGGGCAGGCGGCGCGGGGCGCGTCATCGGCGATGTCGATTTCGGATCAGACACCGGAGAGTTTTACCGGGAGAAGATCGAAGCGCCGTTCTTTGCCCACTACCTGAAGGATCAACCGTGGGACGGTCTGCCCAAGGCGTACGTCTTTGAGACCGGGACGAACGTGTGGAAAAAATACGATGCGTGGCCGCCCAAACAGGCGGTGGAGAAGATGCTCTATCTGGAGCCGGGCGGGGGCCTGGGATGGAGCCAGCCTGCAGTCAAGAACTCCAGTGACAGTTATGTGAGCGATCCGGCGCATCCGGTTCCTTACACCCCGTATATCACCGGCGTGGATGTTCCGCAGCGCTATATGGTGGACGACCAGCGGTTTGCAACCACGCGGGGAGATGTGCTGGTGTATGAGAGCTCTCCGTTGAGTCAGGACGTGACGGTGGTGGGACCGGTCCGGCCGATGCTGAAGATTGCATCCACAGGGACGGACTCCGACTTCGATGTGAAACTCATCGATGTCTTTCC
>JAJYZE010000149.1 GCA_021800195.1 Acidobacteriota bacterium | reverse complement strand
CCGGGACAGGAGTTCTCGCAGGACAGACGGGAGACGGCAGACAATCCACAGGAAGCCCTGCCGATCGCAGTTTCAGGAGACTTAAAGATCATGCCTCCCAAAACAGGCCTGCCGGTGGCGCAGCGTCCCATCCACTCCACGGCGCCGGATGCGGAAGCCGACGGCCCGGAGTCGCCGCTGAGAGATCTGATTGAGCCGCCGGAGAGGGCGGCGGCAGCCCGCGTGGAAACCAGCACGGCGTTCGCGGCACCCGACGGCGAATCGTCCGTTGGCGATGCCGCCGCCCTGAGGGAGGCGACGCTCCATGGCGACTGATCTGCTGGATCGCGCAAGAACGGCGGTACATGACCGCGCCGAACTTCCCGGCATGACCCTGATGGAGCATCTGGAGGAGTTGCGAACCCGGCTGCTGTGGATCTTCGGATATCTGTCGGCCGGCTTTGTGGTGGCGTGGCTGCTGCGCAACCAGTTGGTGGGCTACATTCAGAGACCGTTACTGGATATCGGGCTCAAGATGACCATGACGCATCCCACGGATGCGATCAACTTTTTCGTCAAGACCTCCCTTGTAGGGGGCGCAATCCTCGCGTCCCCGTTCATCCTCTACCAGGTGTGGCTGTTCATTTCGCCGGGCATGTACGCGAACGAAAAGAAGTTTGTGGTGCCCTTCATGGTAGCCACAGTGGGACTGTTTCTGGCGGGTACATGGTTTGGCTACCGCTATGTCCTGCCCGGCGCCATGGTCTTTCTGGTCCAGGACTTCGGCAAGAACTTTACCCACATGATCACGATCGACGATTACACCGGCTTCTTCCTGGCCGTGATCCTGGGCTTGGGCATCACCTTTGAGCTGCCAATCCTTATCTTCTTCCTGTCTCTGTTTGGGATTGTGGATGCGAAGTTTCTCCTGAAGAACTTCCGTTATGCCATCATGGCCATCTTTCTGGTGGCCGCGGTGATCTGTCCGGATCCCAGCCCAGTGGGCATGTGCCTGTTCGCCTCGCCCATGCTGGTACTGTACTTTTTAGGGATTGGAGTGGCGTTCTTTGTGCATCCGGACCGGCGCAAGAAGAGGCAGCAGAAAAAGGATGCTGCGAAGGGCACGGTCTAAAGGATGCGTTGGCATTGGGTCTTCATCTTGTGGCTCGGTTGGACGGGGCTGACGCCGGCAGGATACGCGCAGGACGGGGCCGTGAGCGGACGCGAAATCCTGCGCCTGACGCGGGAGTATCTGGATGCGGCGCCCAAGAGATATATCGGCTCCGCAGGGCATGCGGCGGCAGAGGCTTTCATCCGCAACCACTTCAGGCCGGAGCTGGCCAAGGGAGACTTTGTCGACGACCGGTTCACAGCGCTCACCCCGATCGGGCCGCTGACCATGCACAACCTGATCGTCAAGTTTCCCAGCGCATCGCCGGCCAAAAAGAACGGCATCATCGTCCTGGCCTCCCACTATGAGACCAACTTCTGGCTCAAGGACATTCGTTTCCTCGGCGCCAACGACGGAGCATGCACCACCGCGCTGCTGATTGCGCTGGGCGAGTACTATCGTCTTCACCCGCCACAGGGCTACTCGGTGTGGCTGCTGTTTACCGACGGCGAGGAGTCGATTAACAAGGAGTGGACAGACCGCGATTCGCTCTACGGCTCCCGGCATATGGCGGCCGAGTGGTCCGCCGATGGTACCATCGGCCGTATCAAGGCCTTTATCCTGGCCGACATGATCGGCTGGAAGAATCTGAACATCGACCGGGAGACAAACTCCACGCCCTGGCTGCTGGAGCTTCTGGCCAGGGCAGGCAGAGAGACGGGCCACTCCGGATACCTCTTCAAACATTCGCTGGCCGTCGAGGATGACCATCTTCCGTTTCTGGAGCGGGGCGTGCCGTCTTTGGATGTGATCGACTTCGAGTACGGAACCCCTTCGGATCCGGAGGCCTATCACCATACCGAACAGGACACGATGGACAAGCTGAGCGCCGCCAGCCTCCAGGTATCGGCGGATCTCTTTCTGGAACTGGTGAAGCTCATCGATCAACGGCCTTGAAAGGCGTCGGAAAAGCTGGGCTGTCTTTCGCTCGGGCTCCGTTCGAGCAGCGCGCCGGCAAGCGCGCTGCGAGCGCACTATCTCCGGGAGTCTTTCCGGTGGGGAAGACGGCGTTGCAGATCTATTTCAGGGCGCGTCATCTTGGGGACCATGGTCAAGGAGAGCGGAGTGCCTGTAGGATGGCGGAGGAACACCCATGACCCCGGCAAGGCTTTGGTATTGGATCGCCTTTCACCTCGCTCTGATCATCCTTTTCGGGGTGGAGCACCTGCTGCACCGCTCCGTTACCGATGCTCGGCGAAGGGCGCTACTGACCGTCGGCATGTGGATGATGACCGCCCTGGCTTTCGGCATGGCCCTGCTGCGGCCGTATCGCCTCGCCGGAGCGGCCCAGTATCTGGCAGGCTATGCCCTTGAACAGGCTCTGTCGCTGGACAATCTCATTGTCTTCGTCCTGCTCTTCCGCCTCTTCCGGATTCCCGCGGAAAGGCAGCCGCGCGTGCTCTCGTGGGGAGTTGCAGGCGCAATAGTCCTGCGTGGAGCATTCATCGCCGGCGGCATAGCGCTGCTGAACCGGTTGCGCTGGATCCAATACCTCTTTGCCTCTCTGCTCTTGCTGGCCGCCTTCCGGCTGTTGCGGGTGGGGCAGTCTCAGCCGTCTGCGCAGCCAGCCCCGACCTGGATCCAGTGGTTGACGCGCTGGAGGCCCGTCAGCCCGGATCTTGACCACTTCGTCGTCGCCCAGGACGGGCGACGCATGGCGACCGTGCTCCTCCTCACCTTGGTAGCCGTGGAGTTGACCGACATCGTCTTCGCCATGGACTCCATACCGGCGGTCCTCAGCATCACGCGACAGCCCTTTCTGGCCTATACCTCCAACATCATGGCGGTGATGGGGCTGCGCTCGCTGTTTGTGTTGCTGGCCGCGGGGTTGGATCGGTTGCGCTACCTGCACGTCGGCCTGGCGGCGATGCTCGGATTTGCCTCTCTGAAGATGCTCGCCGCCAACTGGGTGACGATCGGCCCGGGGATCTCGCTGGCCGTCCTTGCGGCCCTGATGAGCGTTACCCTGGGAGCTTCGCTGCTCGCGCGCCCCGCCTGAGGCTGCCGGAGGCAAGTTGCGCCCTGGAACGCCGTCAGGGCGCGATATCCTGAGGGAGAATGATACCTGTGGCTGCAAATACGGTGATTGGCGTTCGGACCCCTTCAGCCGTCTATGACGTGGAGATTGGTGAAGGGTTGGTGAATCAGGTGGGCGCGCGTCTGGATGCCCTGCTGGAAGGTGGACTCCGGGCAGGCAGACAGCGAGCCTTTCTGGTGACCTCACCGGAGATTGACCAGCTCTGGGGAGAGCGGCTGGAAGTGGGCTTCCAGGATCTCGGCCTCCCTACTCTTACCCGGTTGCTGGTTCCTGCCGGTGAGGAGCAAAAGCGCCTGACGACAGTGGAGCGATTGGCAGAAGAACTGGCCCGGCTTGGGGCGGACCGCGACTCCGTGCTGGTAGCCCTGGGCGGAGGCGTGCTGGGCGACCTGACAGGGTTTCTGGCCGCCATTTACATGCGTGGAATTCGCTATGTCGGCGTACCAACCACGCTTCTGGCCCAGGTGGACAGTTCCCTGGGAGGAAAGACAGGGGTCAATCTGGCAGCGGGGAAAAATCTGGCAGGAGCCTTCCATCACCCCATGGCGGTGTATGCGGATACGGCGACCCTGGCTACGCTGCCAGCTGCCGAGCTTCGAGCGGGCTTGCAGGAGGCTGTCAAGTCCGGAATCATCCGCGATCGCAGTCTCTTCGAATTCCTGGAGACCCAGAGCGACGTCGTGCTGGCCGGGAACCCCGAGGCGCTAACCCGCGCGGTAGCGGCAAGCGTGCGCGTCAAGGCCGAAGTGGTCAGCACGGATGAGCGCGAGGGCGGGCTGCGCATGATCCTGAATCTGGGCCACACGCTGGGGCACGCCATAGAGGCCGCAACCGGGTATCGACAGCTCTTGCACGGAGAGGCTGTGGCTTGGGGAATGATCGCCGCCGTGCGGCTCGGGGCGCGCCGTGGAACGGTAACTGGGGTGGAGGCGGAGCGGATGGAACGAACGATTCGCACCTATGGACCCCTGCGTGGCTTTTCCGCGGAAGCCGGTCAACTGGTGGCGCTGACCGCCAGAGACAAGAAGAATCGCAGTGGAACCCGGTCGTTTGTGCTGCCGGTGGGTATTGGCGATGCAGTGGTGGTCAAGGATTTGACTGAAACCGAACTACTGCAGGCTGCCCAAGCTGTGGTGAACGAGGCAAAAGGGGTGAGCGCGTGAGTCAGCCAGGGATAGAAAAGTCCGTCGCGGTGAACCCCGGGGCGCGGCCACGGGGCGAGACCAGTGAAGCCGCCGCAGCCGAGAGCGTACGCGACCTCTTTGACTCGATCGCTCCCCGCTACGACCTGCTCAATCATCTGCTCTCCATGGGGCTGGACCGGCGCTGGTGGAGACGCGCAGCGCACGCCTTTCGAGGCATCCTGACCCGGCCAGGAGCCCGCATACTCGATCTGTGCTGCGGAACGGGAGATCTGACTGCGGCTCTGCTCCGGCTTCGCCCGCATGGCGCGGAGCCCATCACAGGGTTGGACTTTTCCACCGCCATGCTGGATCGCGCGCGAAGGAAGTTTCGTGGCGCGAACGTGGTCTGGACCCGCGGAGACGCCATGCACCTGCCCTATGCGGATGGCAGCTTTGATCTGGTAACCTCGGCCTTCGGCTTCCGGAATCTGGCTAACTATGCTGACGGGCTGGCGGAGATCCACCGGGTTCTGGCGCCCGGCGGACAGATCGGCATTCTGGAGGCGAATCAGCCCGACGGCCTGCGTGGATGGGGATATGGGATCTACTTTCAACATCTACTGCCCATGCTGGGAGGAGTGATCTCGGGTCAGCCAGCCGCCTACCGTTATCTACCGGATTCCGTAATGCGCTTTCCCCGGCCGCAGCAGATGTTGGGCATGATGCACGATGCGGGGTTTGAGCAGTGCGCATGGGATGGGTACCTTCTGCGAGCAGCCGGCCTGTATCGGGGAGTGAAAGGGTAACAGATTCTTTCTGCAAGAGGCCGCTGCAGTTTGGGCGCGATGCGTGTAGGCTGATGGGACGATGATGCGGAGAGCAGGCAACCACGGCTTGATCCCTCTGGAGTCCTCCACGGCCAAGCTGTCTGCGGCGCAGGCCTCCGTTCTGGCGGCCGTCGGCATCACCCTGCTCAAACTGCTTACCGGGCTCCTCACCGGTTCATTGGGAATGCTGAGTGAAGCAGCGCACTCGTTGATCGATCTGATTGCGTCCGGCGTCACGCTGCTGACCGTGAGGGCCGCGGACCGGCCGGCCGATGAGGAACACAACTATGGCCATGGAAAGTTGGAGAGCCTGTCGGCGGCCTTTGAAACGATCTTAATGGTCGGCTCCTGCCTGTGGATCTCGGGAGCCTCGGTAGAGAGGATGGTGCAGGGCGCGAACCTCGACCTTCATCCCTCTCTGTGGCCCTTTGTGGTGTTGCTGCTCTCGATGACCGTGGACTACAGCCGGTCGCGCGCTCTGCGCCGCGTGGCGTCAGAGTACAAAAGCGACGCGCTGCTGGCGGATGCAGTCCACTTCCGCACCGATATCTGGTCCTCGGCCGCGGTGTTTGTGGGCCTGCTGGCGGCCTATACAGGAGAAAGGTTGCACCTGCCCGCGCTGGAGTATGCAGACCCCATCGCTGCGCTGCTGGTAGCAGGCATTATCCTCCGTGTCACATGGCGGCTGGCCCGCCATACCGTCGATTCCCTTCTGGACGCCACCCCGCCGGAGGTCCGGCTGCAGATTCGCAAGGATCTCATTCGAGATCTGGAGACGCAGGACGGGATATTGGCGGTGAACCGCGTGCGGGTGCGCCGATCGGGGCCAAATTACTTTGTCGACCTCACCTTGAGTCTGCCTCGGCAGTTGACGTTTCAGCGTTCAGAGCAGATCACCCATGCCGCCACCCGGGCCGTGCAGCGGCTGCTGCCGGCGGCCGACGTTGTGATCCACACCGTGCCGACCGCAACATTGGGAGAGAGCGTCTTTGACAAGGTACGGGCTGTGGCGGCGCGCTCCAACCTGTCCATCCACGATGTGAGCGTGCGGCAGTATGATGGCGCGCTCCATGTAGAACAGCATCTGGAGGTGCCGGAGAGCATGACCCTGCATCATGCGCATGAGCTGGTGACGGAGCTGGAGGCGGAGATGAGGCGTGAGGTTCCCGAGATTGCATCTTTGTTAACCCATATCGAGAGTGAACCGGCTACCATCGCTGCGGCGGCTCAGGTAGAGACAAGCCAGAACCTGGAACAACAGTTACGAAACACCGCGAGCCGCTTCCCTGAGATCCTTGACCTGCACGAGATCTCCGTAACGCGAGCATACGGAGGGGCAGCGAAAAATGTGCAGGTCAATCTGCACTGTACCCTGCCGGACGATCTTTCCATGGAAGCCGTCCATCGGGTGATTACGAACTTTGAAGATGATTTTCGTCTCCACCATCCCCAGGTGACACGAGTGTTGATTCACCCCGAACCGGCGACCGACAATCGCCGGTAAAATCAGACTCAGGAGATCGAGGTTGAATCTCCTCTGACGGGGTTCAAAGCACCTATAGCATTTTCAGCGTTGCTGGGTACACCGGAGAGAGCGTGCAGTGGCGTTTTCATTGGGGGAAACGCCCATGGAGGTCGAGGCGTCGCGTTACACCTGCACTGAAAACGCTTTAGAGTCCGGTTCCTGCGTCCAGAGCCGAGTTCCAGCGTCCAGAGCCAGCGTTGCGATCCTGATCCCACTTCCAGCCTGCGCGAACCCGACCGGCGAACCGTGGCAAGCCATCGCATTCAGGACGGATCTTGTACTGCAAAGCCCCGCGATACGGTACATGAGATGAAACGGTTTTTTCGCGTCATGCTTCTGGGTTTGGAGATGGTAGCCGTGATGTTGCTCTCCGCGGCAATCACGTTACGAATCGCTCTGCATGGCCA
>JAJYZE010000148.1 GCA_021800195.1 Acidobacteriota bacterium | reverse complement strand
TTGCCGCATAGACAGGATCAGGCTCGCTCTTTCCACCGTTTTTCTTCTGGTACTTGGCGATCAGCCGCTGTTTGGCCTGGAGCGGAAGATGGACCGCGTATTCCGCCATATATAAAAAGAAAGGCCCCTTCTCCACAGCTTGCCGAATAAACTGTTCAGCTTTTGTTGTCAGCACCTGCGTGAGATAGTCGTTTTTGGTATAACCGTTCAGGTTGTGATAGAAGAACGGACCAAAATAATGATTTGGCGGACCGGGATTACCATGGTTGTCGCCTGCAACGTTGAAGTCAAACCCAAAGTTCTCCGGGAGATATCCATCTCCCCCAAGATGCCACTTGCCGATCGCCCCTGTCTGGTAACCAAGAGCCTTGAGCTGCTCTGCAAGGGTAGGAATATCCAAGCCTAGGTGCATTGGCGTCGGTGGTTCTAACAACTGTTGATTGGGATAATGGGTGCCGGGAATCCACTGCGTCAAATGCAGTCGTGCTGGGCACTGTCCCGTCATAATGCCCGCACGGCTTGGCGAACATACCGGCGCAGCGGCATAGGCGTTTGTAAACCGCATGCTCTCCCGCGCTAACTGATCGAGATTCGGCGTCTCATGGAAGGTATCGCCGTAACAGCCAAAGTCACCCCATCCACAGTCATCCACCAGGAAAAAGAGGATATTGGGCTTCTTGGCTCCGCTCTCGGCCAAAGATCTCAGGCTGGAGCAAGCTGCTACGCTTGCAGCTCCAGAGAGAAACTCGCGACGATTGATCATACGTATATTCTCCTTGACGTTATGAAGCGATTTCATCATCCAAAATATTCAGCTACCTGCTTGACTGAAAGATCGAAGAATTGAGCATCTGGGGTGGAGTTTTGAAAGCGGATTGGCGCCGACATCTATCTCGCCGCTCGTCGCCGCTCGAAGAGTCGATCGATGCCGGAGGCTGCCCGTTTGCTGAAGGGTTTCGGACATCGGAGATAGCGACTCGCAACGGAACAGTGAACTTCGCACAGTGTAGAAGTTCTTGAACGACGAGACGTTTATCCCCATCGGCGGTGATCGATAGGCTGAGTGAGCTTCCCCTTTCGGGCTCGCGTGTAGCAGCCTGGTAGCGCTCGCTCGCCGCATCCAAGGCGCTGGGACTGCCGTGGCCACTCTCTTCAGGGGCAAGTTGTTGGTCGTCTCCGTGCAGATCACCTGCCCCGCGGAACTCTCCCGCATCTGCAAGAGAGGCAGCGCTCCTGCTAGCATCACCATCCCGGTAACGCTTGCAACATGCAGATCGAGTGGGAGGTTCGCTTCTTGAAGGATCAGGTGAACATGCTCCTCATTTGTCGTCTTGAATTCAGCCGTTCCAACGGAGACTTCGAAACTGCCCCTCTTGAAGAACAGCGCAGGCCAAAAAACGCCCGAATCGCTGGCTCGGATTAGAAGCAGGCCGAAGCGCGTGTTGATCACTTTGCCGAGCGCTCTATGGGTCAATCCGCCATAAGCATCCTGCACCGCTCTTGGAGTCGCCCCTCAACGATGTCTGTGCAAGAGCAGCCGTGCTGAGGCCGAAAACGACTTGAACTCGTCGCGGCAGCCGGGTCCGCCGTTTCAGATGGAAGAACCGTAGGAGCCTCCAGACCCGACGCTCCTCAAGCCTCTCTGCAAAAGCGACAGATGCAGGCTTTTATCTGACTAACCTCCGTGTAAATGATTTCATTGAGCCAAGGAACGTCACACTGCGGACGATAATCACCCCATGCCTGGACTGTCAAGATTCGGGCTCCAGCGATTTTCAGGATTCCGTCGGCCTGGTTCCGCAAGACACGCTTCGTGAACAGGTTACCTCCTTCGCGAGTGGAAGCGGCTCGATCCAGGGTTGAGCTGTCCGCCGGCAGGATCTCTGTGTCGGAGATGCCTTTCCTGAGTCTTGGGAGATCTCTCTCCGATGCCGGCTCGTCTGCACAACCGCACACACTCCCGCCGGAGGGCGCAGTTGAAAGACTAAAATCATCTTCCATGGCTACTGCCATCATCACCTGGAATGAGATCCATGCGGCGCGGAGACGAATTGCAGGGGTTGCCGTGCGCACCCCTCTGCTGCGTCTGGATCCGGCGCGGCTGCGTCAGGCGGGCCTGGCCAAAGTTGACGAATCTGCGCCGGTGATCTACGTCAAGGACGAATCGGCGCAGCCGGTTGGGAGCTTCAAGCTGCGCGGGGCCTATAACAAGATCGCGCAGCTCTCCGCCGAGCAGTTGCAGCGCGGCGTCATCACTTACTCCTCCGGCAACCATGCCCAGGGCGTCGCTTATGCCGCCCGTGCGTTGGGGGCCAAAGCCGTCGTCGTCATGCCCTCCAATACGCCGCTGGTGAAGCGCGCGGCGACCCTGGCCCTGGGTGCGGAGGTGGTGGTGGTTGGCCCGGCCAGCACCGAGCGGCGGCAACGCGCCGAAGAGCTCTCCGCAACATATGGTTACACCATGGTCCCGCCGTATGATGATCCGGCGATCGTCGCCGGGCAGGCTAGCTGTGGGGTGGAGATTGTGGAGCAGCTGCCGGATGTGGAGCTGGTGCTCTCCCCAGTCTCCGGAGGAGGTTTGCTCTCCGGCGTCGCTGCGGGCATCAAACTGCAGGCGGAGGCTGCCGGCGTTCCATCTCCCCAGGTGTGGGGCTGCGAGCCGGAGCTGGCTGCCGACGCAGCCGAGTCCTTTCGCACTCGCTCGTTAGTGGAGTGGCCGGCGGAGAAGACCACGCGGACCATCTGTGATGGGCTACGCACCCAATCGCTGGGCAACCTGAACTTTGAGCTGATCCTGCGCTTCGTGGACGGGGTGGTCACCGTCCGCGAAGAGGAGATTCAGACCGCGATGCGCATCCTTTTGGAGACCGCCTCCCTGGTCGCCGAGCCCTCCGGCGCCATTACCCTTGCCGCCGCGCTCTTCCACGCCGCCGAACTACCCAAGGCAAACAAAGTCGCGGTGATTCTCTCTGGAGGAAATCTGGACCCGAAGTCTGGAGCTTCGGCGAAGGAAAACGCGTAGAACGACGCGAGCGTCCTTTCGCTCAGAAGAAGCGCCAACCGTGGCCTATAGCATTTTCAGTGTTGCTGGGTACACCGGAGATGGCGTGCAGTGGCGTTTTCATTGGGGAAAATGCCCATGGAGGCTGAGGCGTCGCGCTACACCTGCACTGAAAACGCTCTGGCGGGGGACTCTCGACCGGAATCAGCTCCGCGCGGCGCGCCGCCTCTCAAGCTCTGCGGCGCTGCCGGGGCGCGGTAGGAAGAAAGTTCACAGGCGCAGGATTCGCACCGCGTTCCCATAGCTCAAATTGGCCATTTCGGCCTCCGTGAGCGCCGGCTCCGTGGACTGCAGCAAGGTCAGGAAGTTTCGGCCATCCATCGTGGAGCTGTAGGGATAGTCCACGGAAAACAGCATCCTGTCCAGGCCGAGAACCTGCCGGGCGCAGTCAAAGGGCGGGCGCGTGAAGCAGCCGCTGGTGGTCACGTGCACCTGCGCCAGCATGGTCTCGGTTACGCTGCGCCGAAGATGCGTGATGGAGGGCGCAAGAACGTTGTTGCTGCGCGCCAGAGCGTAAGGAAGGCCCTCCCCCATGTGCCCCACTATCACCTGAAGTGCAGGCAGCCGCTCCAGGACTCCGGAGACGATCAGACGCAGCAGGTGCAGACCGGTCTCAGCGTGCCATCCCCAGCCGGCAATCGAGAGCATCATGCCGGCCTCACCGGGCAGGCCGGAGTAATAGGCGGATCGCACCGCCGCAGGGGGTGGCGCCGGATGAAGATAGAGGGGCACGCCGAGCGAAGCGGCGGCTTCCAACAGCGGGAAAAACTCAGGAGCATCCAGAAACCTGCCATCCGTCGTCCCATCGACGAACAACCCCTTGAAGCCGAGATTGCTGATGCAACGCTCCAACTCCTTGACAGCAGCAGCCGGGTATTTCAGGCCGGGAGTCGCGAACCCCGCCAAACGCCCGGGATGCGCCCGGATAGCGGCATGGAGTTCGTCGTGTACGTCATTCAACACCGCGGTTTGGTCTGATGCGGAGAGGTCGTCCACGCCCATGGCGGCCAGCGAGAGCACTTGGACGCTGATGCCGGCCTCGTCCATGGCCTGGATGCGGCCGTCGCCAAGATCCAGCAACTTGCCGCGCAACGTCTCCATGCGCTGCGATGCCGGGCGGCTAGACGCTCCGGTGGCCCGCAAAAAGTTCTCCGTTACAAAGTGCTCTTCCAGCGTGATGGTCTTCATGACAAGTGAGATGTGCCGCAGGCTCCTGCCGATGCAACGCTGTCGAACCTGCCTTCCGATCGCGGACCCTGCGCCGGCCGCAGGATAAAATCAAGCTATGCCATCTCTTGTGAAGGTGCTTCTTCTGGCCGTGGTTCAGGGCCTTGCCGAGCTTCTGCCCGTCTCCAGCTCAGCGCATGTGGTCGTCGCCGAAAAACTGCTCGGGTTGAATCCGTCCTCGCCCGAGATGACCCTGGTGCTGGTGATGCTGCACACCGGAACCATGTTCTCCGTGATCGTGTACTTCTGGTCGCAGTGGAAGCACGCGTATTTCTTGACCTCGCACGCCTTACAGCGATTTGCCGTGCGGGCGCTCTGGGCCACAATCCTCACCGCAGTGGTCGGCTACCCGATCATCGAGATGATCGAACACACCGCCTTCAAGGGACACTCCAAAGGCGAGATCGAGATGCTGTTCTCACGGCTTGACCTGGTGGCCCCGGCGCTGCTGGCCGCCGGAGTCCTGATCCTGATCTCCGGCCTGAGGGAGCGTGCGGCCTCCGCCAGCAGCACAACCGGGTCCCGACCCGACTATGAGCGCTCCATCGTGCTCGCCGGAGAGAACGTCACCTTTGCCCAGGCCGGATGGATGGGCGCGATTCAGGGACTGTGTCTTCCCTTCCGCGGCTTCTCCCGCTCCGGCGCGACCATCTCCGCCGGCCTTTTGACCGGAGCCAGCCGGAGGCGAGCCGAGCAGTTCAGCTTTGCGCTGGCGGTCATCCTGACTCCCGTGGCGATTGCCCGCGAGGCCTGGCGGATGTTGAAGGCTGCCCACGCTGTCCCGGCCGGCGCTCAGCCCATCAACCTGCACGCCGGCTGGACGGCAGCGCTGTTTGGCATGTTCTTCTCCTTCCTGGCTGGACTGGCCGCGCTGCGCTGGCTCAGCTCCTGGCTGGAGAATGGGCGGTGGCACTGGTTCGGCATCTACTGCCTGCTGGCAGGATGCGTGGTCTTCTACCTGCATCATCTCGGCTTTTGAATCCGATTTTTGGCGTTCTGCGGGGTGTAACAGCCAGACCCATCAAGGCGCGACCTGGGGTTGCCCCCTCGACTGACACAAACGGTTGAGACCCTCATCGCCGTTCGCTGCAAAAATCTCGACCGGCAGGACCCCTGTACAGCATTCTGAGCGTGGCCGGTGAAGCGGAGGCGGGCTCCGGTGGAGACCGGCACGCCAAGGAATCACCGGCTGGAGCCTCATCCGTACCGCGGAGCGTCGGGAGTGGACGACCTCGTCTGCTCCCGGTTTTCAGCGCCCATCGGGTGGATCGATCTCCCCATGCCTCCAAAAAACTCATGCAACCAGCTTCCGCGCAGCGGCTTCCGTGTTCTGCGCCGCCAGTTGGGCCTCGAACTCGACCGGCGGCAGATAGCCCAGCGCCGAGTGCAGGCGCTTCCGGTTGTAGACCTTTTCCAGGAACTGGTGGATGGATGCGCGGGCCTCGGCCAGGTCGCGGTACTCGTTACGCGGCACTTCCTCGTACTTCAGCGTCTTCATGAACGACTCGCAGGCCGCGTTGTCCCAGGGATTGCCCTTGCGGCTCATGCTGATCTGGATCCCGTGCGCCTTGAGCAGATCGGTGTAGTCGTTGCTGGCGTACTGGCTGCCGCGGTCGGAGTGATGCACCAACCCCGGCAGCACGCTACGCTGCCGGAGCGCCATGCAGAGCGCTGTCAGCGCCAGATCGTCTTCCATGGTCCGGTCCAGCGCTCAGCCGATCACCCGCCGCAAGAAGGCGTCCAGCATCACCGCCAGGAAGACGAACTCTTCGCGCAGCCGGATGTAGGTGATATCCGCCCGCCACGGTGGATCCACGCCGGTGATAGCATTTTCAGTGTTGATGGGTGTCCCGAGGAGGGCTTACAGTGGCGTTTTCATTGGGGAAAACGCCTATAGAAGTCGAGGCATCAGGTACGCCTACACTGAAACTGCTTTAGCACCATGTCGGCGACCAGGTTGGGATACACGTGCAGGCCGTGGTTGGAGCCGGTGGTAAGCACGAACTTGCGCTTGCGCACGCACAGCCGGTTGTCCTGGCGCAGCAGCCGGTAGACGCGCTTCGGGTTGGCCGTCCAGCCCCGCCGCCGCAGCTCGCGGGTGATGCGCGGCCGGCCGTAGCTGGGCCACTCCAGCGCGATCCACTGGATGGCATCGCGCAGCCCCATGTCCCGATCCGCGCCGGCCTCGGGCGCGGTTTGCGAGCGGTAGAAGCCGGACCGGCTTACCCGGCCCAGCTCCACCATGCGCTCGATCGTCAGTCCCCGCCCGGCGCTCACCGCTTCGCCGACTTTCCGGCAAACCGCGGATTTCCAGTCGATACCTGCGGCATCCGCTGTTCTTCGATGCGCTGCAAGCACCCCTTCAAAAAATCCAAGTCCATCGCTTGCTGGCCGACCTTGCGCTCCAGCTCGGCAACTTTGCCTTTCGACCAGCGCCGCTGACCCTGGCCCGGAAAGGCCTTACCCGGCGCCTGCCGGAACTCACGCACCCAACCGTGCAACACGTTGGGGCTCACCTCCAACCCGCGCGACACCTCGGCCAGCGATACCCCTGCTTCCAGCCGCCGCACGGCAGCCAGCTTGAACTCCCTGGTGAACGTCCTGCGTGACAATCCCATCACTCAATTCTCCATTCGCTGAAAATCGAGTCTTCACTGGTTGTGTCAAAAATGGAGGCAAGTCCACAAAGTCTCTATTGCGATTCGGCGCAAGTGATGGAAAATGAACTGACTCAGGCCAAGGTGCTGACGTACTGACCAGATCTGCTATAATTCTGGTCGGAATCT
>JAJYZE010000147.1 GCA_021800195.1 Acidobacteriota bacterium | reverse complement strand
CGAGATTCCAAATCCATTCGGCGCCATCGGCCAGGACGACTTTCTTTGCTGCGCGATCCCAGCCGCGTTGGGACGCTTCGAGGTAGATGCGTTTGCCAAATTCCTCGGCGGTCTCGATGGCTCCGGTATAAGTGGTGGAATCCGGATCGCGGATGGGGAAGCCCTCCTTGTCGTAGCTGGTTTGGGTGAACACGCACCCTAGCTTGACCTCCCGCGTATGGGCCGGCACGCCGTTTGCCTTGCCTTGGCGGCCCACGGTTTCTTTCTTCACCACCGGCACTCCGGTCCCATCCATTTCCACATAGAGAACCGGCATCGGCTTGCCAACGACGACGGGCAGATCCAGTTGGATCGCTTTCTCGATTTCTTCTCGCTCGCGCCGGGCGATATCTTCTCCGATACCTTCCGCAGTACGCTCCACCGACTTGGCAGTTACTTCCAGACCGGCCAGCAATTTCATCTGTTCGCGGCCCTGATCGAAGGGCGCATCCTGGCCTACCAGAGCTTGCATGCGTCGCACCCCAGGCGAGAACTCCGTGTTCTCTATGTCCAGTTCCGCGTCGGCGGGAAACTGGCCTCGATGGCCGTGCGGGCACAAGTAGTAAGGACGGCGCGCTGGTCCGGGGCGGGCTCGGGGAACTGCAACAGTTGGCTGAGAGCCGCGGCTCCGGCCCGATGCATACCGGCGCGCAAGGCCATTTCCATCGCCTCCAGATCCATGCCCCCCGTCTGCCTTGGTTCGGCGAAGACGCGGCCCAGCAGCAGGGCTACTTCGCGTGTGACCTCGGCTTGGATCGCCGCGGCCGTTTTTTTTCCTGTGTCGTGAGCGTATCTTCCACGGGCCGGACGCGGCAGATCTTTTCGTTGATATCGACCAGTTCACGGCTCAGCTCTCTATAGCGCCGGAACCCGGCGATCTCGCGCTCCGCCTTTCGCTGCGCGGCCACGGTGGGAAAAGTCTCGGTAACAGTCTTGCCGCCTACCTTGTACGTCAGTCTCAGGTTCGGGCCATGACCGGGGTCGCCGGACTCATGGCAATGGCAGTTCGGATTGCCGCAACGGCCTCTGGTTGCCGAAATGGACCCGGGGCGGAAGTCGCCGAGCAGCGCAATCTGCTCAATCAGTCCAGAGCGGCGATTTTCAAGGTCAGCAAGCCAATCGGTCATGGGGACACCCTCCATATACCTAGCGTATTATATACGCTAGGTATATGGGCAAAAAAGAGAGAAGCCGCAACGACTTCATTTTTACGCCGCACACCCTCAGCGCATGCATGGCTTGGGATTTTTGAGCGGGCATGGCTGGCACGGAGAAAACTCTATAGCATTTTCAGTGTTGCTGGGTACACCGGAGAGGGCGTGCAGTGGCGTTTTCATTGGGGAAAACGCTCATGGAGGTCGAGGCGTCGCGTTACACCTGCACTGAAAACGCTTTAGCGGCCGAACCTTTGGCCGCTGCCTAGCTGGCTCATGAGCCGTTGCTGCATCTTGCCTCCTCCTGAGCCCATGGTTTTGAACATCTTGCTCATCTGCTGGTGCTGGCGGAGGAGACTGTTGACCTCCTGCACAGTGGTTCCTGAGCCGGCGGCTATGCGCTTGCGGCGGCTGCCGTTGATGATGGACGCATTCTGGCGCTCTTTGCGGGTCATGGAATCGATGATTGTCTCGACGCGGCTGAACTGCTTCTCGTCGATGGAGCCAGCGGCCTTCTGCATCTGGGCGAAGGGGCCGACGGAGGGGAGCATCTTGAGGATGGACTGCATGCTGCCGAGCTTCTTGATCTGGCGGAGTTGCTCACGGAAGTCTTCCAGAGAGAAGCCGTCGCCGGAGAGAGCCTTTTTTGCGAAGTCGGCGGCCTTGCTCTTGTCCAGCTTCTCATCAGCGCGTTCGAGCAGCGTGGCAATATCGCCCATGCCCATGATGCGGCTGACGATGCGGTCGGGATGGAAGGGCTCAAAGGCGTCTGGCTTCTCTCCGGTACCGAGGAACTTGATGGGCTGGCCGGTGATCTGCCGGATGGAGAGCGCGGCGCCGCCACGGGAGTCTCCGTCCATCTTGGTGAGAATGGCTCCGGTGATCTGCAGCTTGTCGTTGAAGGCTTTGGCGGAGTTGACGGCGTCCTGGCCGGTCATGGCGTCGGCGACAAAGAGAATCTCGGTGGGGGAGAGCAGCTTTTTGAGCTGGGCCATCTCCTCCATGAGGGCCTCGTCGATGCCGAGGCGTCCCGCGGTATCCACGATTAGGATGTCGCAGCCGTAGTTGGCTGCCTCGCGACGGGCTTCCTTCGCCAGGCGGAGCACGTCATCTGTGCCGGCACCGGCGGTGGCATCCAGTTTGCCTTCGTACATCTGGGCGTTGATGGAGCGGGCGACGATGGCGAGTTGCTCGCGGGCGGCGGGGCGGTAGACATCGACGGAGACCAGCATAGGCCGGTGACCACCCTTTTTGAGCCAATGGGCCAGCTTGCCGGAGGTGGTCGTCTTGCCGGAACCCTGCAGGCCGGCCATCAAAATGACCGAAGGCGGCTGGGAAGCAAACTTGAAACGCGCCGTATCTGTGCCCAAAGTAACAATCAATTCATCACGGACGCTCTTGACGATCTGCTCGGCCGGCGAGAGCGCGGTGGCGACGGCTGAACCCAATGCCTTGGCGCGAATCTTTTCGATCAAATCTCGGGCGACGTCGAGATTGACGTCAGATTCCAGCAAGGCGACGCGGATCTCACGCAGGGCTTCGTTGATGTTTTCGTCGGTGAGCGTGCCCTGGCCGCGCAGGGTCTTGAAAGAGCGTTGGAGTTTTTCGGAGAGCGTTTCAAACATGACTATCTACGAGTATAGCTATTGTCATCGTTGCGGTGATGGCTTCAGACACCCGTAACAGTTGCGGGCGAAGCCAGCCGGGAGGCTCGTTCGAAGGCCTGACCGAGGTCGGCGATCAGGTCTTCTTCATCTTCGACGCCGACCGAGACGCGCAGCAGATCGGGTGGGAGATCGCGTTTGGCGAGCAGTTCGGGAGGGACGCTGGCGTGCGACATGGTGGCGGGCATGCTGATGGAGGAGCTGACGCTGCCAAAGCTGACTGCGATGTGAAAGAGGCGGGCGGACTCTGCAATGGCCTTGGAGAGAGCGACGGAGCCGGTGGAGAAGCTCATGACCGAGCCCGGGCCGGATGCCTGCCGCTGGTGCAGTTGATAAGCGGCGTCCGCGGCGAGCCCGGGGTAAAAGACCTGGGTCACCTCCTTGCGTTCCGCCAGCCATTTGGCCACGGCCATGGCGTTCCTTTGCTGGCAGTCGATGCGCAGTTTGAGGGTCTGAAGGCCGCGCAGCAGCAAAAAGCTGTCAAAGGGCGAGAGGGCGGCGCCCTCCGCGTTGCTGATAAAACGGATCTGGCCGGCTAACCTCTCGTCTTTGACGATCACCGCTCCACAGGTGACGTCGTGATGTCCGCCGAGGAACTTGGTGCCGGAGTGAATCACGATGTCGGCACCCATGTCGAGGGGATTCTGCAGGTAGGGGGACATGACGCTGTTGTCGATCGACAGAAGCGCTCCGTGGGCGTGCGCTACCGATGCGAGTCGCTGGATGTCCAAAATGTGAAAAAGGGGATTAGTGGGCGACTCGATGTGGATCAGTTTGGTGGCTGGAGTGAGATGCTGAGCGAAGCCTTCGGGATCGAGCGCATCCGCGTAGTTCGCGCGGATGCCGGAGCGGTTGAGAACCCGGGAGAACAAGCGGCAGGTTCCCCCATACAGATCGATGTCGGAGAGGATCTCGTCGCCGCTACGCAGCAGTCCGGTGACGGCGCTGATCGCCGCCATGCCGCTGGAGAAACAGAAGGCGCGGGTTCCATTCTCGAGGCTAGCCAGTTGGCGCTCTGCGACCGTACGGGTGGGATTACCGCTGCGGGAGTAGTCAAACTCGCCAGAGGCATCCATTGTCTCCCGCTCGAAGGTCGCGGTCTGATAGATGGGTGTGACACTGGGCCGGTAGGGATCCTTGGGTGCGGCTGGAAAGTTGACCAGCCGGGTGGCGAACTTCATAGCTTGTCCTTCCGGGCGCGGAGGTGAGAACCCGTGGCAGCGATGGCTTGGCCGAGGTCAGCGATAAGGTCTTCAGGATCTTCCAGGCCAACGGAGATACGGATCAGGCCATCGCTGATGCCGAGCGCCTGGCGCAGGTCGGGGTCCAGGTCAGCGTGGGTGGTGGTGGAGGGATGGGTGACCAGCGTCTCGACTCCACCGAGGCTCTCGGCGCGGGAGCAGAGCTGGAGGCGGTTGAGAGTTTGCCGGGCGGCCTCCGCCCCACCTTTGAGCTCGAAGGCGACGATGCCTCCACCGCCGCGCTGCTGCTGGGCGGCCAGCGCCTGTTGCGGGAAGCTGGGTAGACCGGGGTAGAAGACGTACTTGACCGCGGGATGGATCTCCAGCCACTTCGCGATGCGCAGTGCTCCGGCGCAGTGCAGGCGCAGCCGCATCGGCAGGGTCTTTATCCCCTGCAATGTCAACCATGCTTCAAAGGGCGCTTGAATGGTGCCCAGCGTCTTGCGAATCAGGCGCAGACGCTCGGTCAACTGCTCGTCGTGGGTGGCCAGGGAACCTCCCACGGTGGCATTGTGTCCATCAATGTATTTCGTGGTGGAAAGGATGGAAATATCGGCGCCAAGCTCGAAGGGACGCTGCAGGATCGGGGTCAGAAAAGTGTTGTCCACGGCCAGCAGGATCGAGTGCCGTCTGGCGATCCGGGAGATCGCTTGAATATCGGTGATCTTGAGAGTGGGATTGCCGGGAGTCTCGATGAGAATCAAGCGTGTTTCGGGCCGTATGCTGGCCTCTATGTTCACCGTGTTGGAGGTGTCGATGAAATCTCCGTGGATGCCTAAAGGATTGAGCACCTCTCGGAAGAGGCGCATGGTGCCGCCGTAGATGACGTCGGACAGGATGGCGTGGTCGCCGCTTCGCAGCAGAGAGAAGCAAAGTGTGGTGATAGCGGCCATGCCCGTCCGGAAACTGACGGCCGAAGGCGTTCCTTCCAGCGCCGCAAGGGAGCCTTCCAGCGCATCCACAGTGGGGTTGGAGACTCGCGAATAGCTATAGCCCTTATCGACGCCGACGGCGTCGTGGACGAAGTTCCCGGTCTGATAAAGAGGAAAGAGGATGGAACTGGCATGGCTGTCCAGCGCGCGGCCACCGCGAATGGCAATCGTGGCTTCTCGAAAGCTCTTTGTGGACAACCCTGTCTCCTTCTGAGGTTGGGAGTCGATTCAGGTGCAAAAATGCCGCCAAGAGCGGCTCCGGCGGCAGGTAGCAAAAAATGGTTGCGTCGGGGTCCTCCCGTGGAGGCCGGCATGCGCTCTTTGGGGAGTCGCACGGCGCCCTGCAAGAGAGGCGACAAAACAGCTCATTGCCAAGAGTTTAGCAAAGAACGTTTCTCCTTGGCAGCGGGAGAGGGTATTTTCTCCCTGAATGCCGAAATAGCCCGATCTCCGCACTGCATGTCACCCCGGGTAGCGGACGGCCGGCTGGGAGAGGCTATCGAACCGTCACGTAGCGAGGCGGATACCGGGGCTGGTGCAGAGTGGCGCGCAGCATGAAAATTTAAGGATGAGTCAGGCGTCGAATGCAGGCAATTGTAGAGCGATGCTGCGCGAGTACATGACCCACTTGCGGGTAGAGAAGGGGCTGCGGCCGCTGAGCTGCGAGGCTTACCTTCATGATCTGGAGATCTTCGCCGAGTATCTGGAAGATGGCGGAGCCAATGGCGACGGTGAAAAGACGTTTTTGATCGCGCAGCAGGCGGATGTGAGCGGATTCCTGCAGCATTTGCGCGAGCACGGGGTGCAGTCGCGATCCATTGCCCGCAAACTGAGCTGTCTGCGCGGCTTCTATCGCTGGCTACTGACGGACAAGCGTGTTTCGCGTGACCCTACGGTGAATATTCAGAGCCCAGCGAGTTGGAAGGTGCTGCCAAAGTCACTGGCTGAGGGCGAAGTAGCGGAGATGTTGGAGAGATCCGCTGCAGCCACCCGGGTGGAGGGTGGTTCGAAGAGCGGTTTGGCAGTTGCCTTGCGAGACCACGCCATTCTCGAGGTGCTCTATGCCGGCGGGCTGCGTGTGGGTGAGATCGTTGCGTTGCGCCAGGAGGATCTGCGCCTGGAGACCGGCAGCCTGCTGGTGAGGGGCAAAGGCGACAAGGAGCGCATTGTGCCCATCGGGCGCAATGCGGTGGAGGCGTTGGAGGCTTACCTGCACAGGGGAAGACTCGATTTGTTGCACTCGCGGCGAGGCGGCGAAGGTCTCGAGAGAACGCTGTTTCTGTCGGTTCGTGGAAGGCCGCTGACCACCCAGGCGGTATGGCAGATGGTGCGCAATGCGGATAGACACGCCAGTCCACACAAGCTGCGCCACAGCATGGCCACCCACATGGTGGAACACGGTGCCGACCTGAGAACTGTACAGACCGTGCTGGGTCATGCCGATATAGCCACTACGCAGGTTTACACGCATTTGGCCATCGACCGGCTGAAGACGGTGCATCGGATGTGCCATCCCCGGGCGCGGCGACGGATGGCGGATGCATGAGACGTTCTAGCGAAGGGAAGCATTCGCATCCGGTGGCCCGCTCCCTCAAAAGGCAGAAGGACGTGGGAGAGAAGCCGGCTTCCAAAGTGGCGGCTGGGCCGGACTTGTTGGCGCTCGGGGAAGAGTTTCTTTCTGGATTGCGCGAGGAGCGAGGCGCCAGCCAACATACGCTTCGGGCGTACTCGCGGGAGGTGAGAGCCTTTGCAGAGTTTCTCACCGAGAACACGGGCAGAGTGGCTGCCCAGGGTTCGCCCCTGTCTTCGGTAGAGCACACCCAGATAAGAGCGTACATGGCCTCGCTGTTGGCCAGGGGATTGACCAAGGCCAGTGTGGCGCGGGCGTTGGCCGCGATCCGGAGCTGGTTCAAGTGGGCTGCCAAAAGGGGACTGCTGGAGAGCAATCCGGCCTTGCTGGTGAGCACGCCCAAGCTGCCCAAACATCTGCCTCGGGTACCTAGTGTGGAAGAGGTGAATCGTCTACTTGACTCCCTGGAACCGGGCCGAGGATCACAGGCTGTGGCCTCGCCAGGCAATAGAAATAGCGATCTCCAAACCGGGGAGAGGG
>JAJYZE010000146.1 GCA_021800195.1 Acidobacteriota bacterium | reverse complement strand
TGGACCTCTCTGCGGAGCATGGCGCTCCGCACCGCCCCTTCAAGATCCTTTACGCCTCGCTCTACGCCGATGTCCGCCCGACCTTCGTGGTAGACATCTCAGCCCATATCGAGACACGCCTGCAATCCCTGCTCGCCTATCGCTCCCAATACGGCAATCAGACAGCCGGAGCCGGACTCTTTGTCCCGGAAGAGGAGATCCGCGAGCGTACCTTTGCCACGGCCCGGCACTACGGTCTGCTGGCGGGCATCCGTTACGCCGAGCCCTTCGTGCAGCGCGAAGTGGCCTGCATCACGGACCTGATGACCCTCCCCGTGCAAAGCATCTAGCCGTGCCCGCGGTCGTGCGGAAGCGAGCAACCGGCAAACCCTTTCCAGAGAGAGCCACCCGTTGGCGTCGCGACTTCGCGCTCCATCGGCGCAACGGAGCTCTACCCCTTTACCAGTCCCGAAGGAGGCCTGTCTTCGGGTGCGCTGGCCCAACTCTTGTTGGGCTCCGGCCCCATTTGAAAGTGCAGCGTTCCCCCAGCCACGACGTCGGCGTGCGTGAACCAGGAGCGAGTTAGCGGCTTGCCGTTCAACCTCACGCTCTGCACATAGATGTTCCTTTCCGAGTTGTTGTCGGCAATGATCGTAAACGTGGTTCCGGCGGCAGCGTTGTGCAGCGTGGCGTGGTTCACCATCGGGCTTCCAATCACGTACACCCCCGTGACGGCATTCACCGGATAAAACCCCAGCGCGGCGAAGTTAAACCAGGTCGAGATCTGGCCACAGTCGTCATTGCCCGGCACACCCTGAGGCGTGTTGCGATATAGCCCCGCCACCTCTCGTACTCTCTCCTGAGTCTTCCAGGGCGCGCCGGCAAAGGCGTAGAGATACGGGATGTGGTTGCTGGGCTCATTGCCCTGCGCATCCTGGCCCACCATGCCGCTGATGTCGGGAGGCGAATCGAGCACATCAGAGGGTGCGGCGAACATCGCGTCGAGCTTCGCAACAAACGGCTGGTCGCCGCCAAATAGATGGATCAGTCCCTGCACATCCTGCATCACGTTGAAAGTCGCCTGCCAGGCATCGGATTCGGTGTAATCCTCCCAGTACTCGTGGTCGGGTTGGAAGGGCTCCCGCCACTTTCCATCCGGAGTCTTTGCGCGCATGAACCCGGTGGCCGGATCGAAGAGGTTCTTGTAATTCTTCGCCAGCTTGTAGAACATGGCGGCGTCCTCCAGCTTGCCCAGCAGCTCCGCCATCGCGCCCACACACCAGTAATCGTAGGCAAAGTCCAACGTGCGTGAGACGGACTGCCGCTGCTCACCAGCCGCCACATAACCCAGCGTGCGGAACTGCTCCTGCAGTGCCTTGTTGTCGTTGGCGGTGGCGCCCACCAGGGCGGTATCGCGCATCGCCGCGTAGGCGGCCTCCACATCGAAGTTGCGCAGGCCTCGGGTGTAGGCTCCCACAATCAGTCCGACCACGTGGAACCCGGTCATACACCAGGTCTCATTACCCCATAGCGGCCACACCGGCAACGAGTTCTGCCCGAGCTGGCGATAGTCCGCCAGCATCGTCTTCACAATGTCTCCGATACGCTGCGGCTGCATCAGCGTCAAAAACACAAACTCCCCACGATAGATATCCCAGATGGAGAGTGTCGTGTATTTGGTAAAACCCTGGTTGGGATAGTTCTTCTGATCCTGCCCGCGGTAGCTGCCATCCACGTTGTTGAAGGTAGCCGGTGCCACCAGTCCGTGGTAGGCCGCGCTGGCAAAGGCTTGTTGCAACACAGCGCTGGGCAGCTTGGCGCGCAACACCCCAAGTGCCCGGCTCCAGTCCTGCTGATTGCTGCGCCGCAGGGCATCGAAATCCCAGTGCGGAATCTCCGCAGCCAGATTCATCGCCGCACCCTCCACCCCAGTGCCGGAGATGCCCACCCGCACGGTGAGCGGTCCGCTCAGAGCGCCTTGCGTCAAAATTGTCCGGATCTGTTTGCCGGAGATGCGCTCACCCACAGCGGCAGAACGCACCGCCCCATCCACCTGAACCTCAAGCGCCGCAAATGGCTGGGAGAACTCGATCACGAAGAAGACGTGCTTATCCGCGGCCCATCCGTGCGTGGACCGCACTCCGGAGATCCTCCGGGGGCTCTCGATGCGCAACTCAGCGGCATAGACCTTGCAGCCGATGCCATGCACCAGATCCAACATCAGGCCGCGGCGCGCGGACGGTCCGGCTGGCCCCTCTTGCAGCCCCGTCCCTTCGGGATAGCGGTAGCGATGCATGGCGCAGCGCGTAGTTGCCGTCATCTCGGCCTCAACATCCGGCGTATCCAGGTGGAGCGCGTAGTAGCCTGGCTGCGCCGTCTCGCGCTCGTGCGAAAAAGCCGAATAGTAGCCGCGCTCCGATGGGTCAAAGACCCATCCTGAGCCCTCGCCGAGCGCATCGGCCTGCGCCTCAGCCTGCCCGCCCGGCTTCCCCGTATCCCAGCTCCAGTTCCGGCCCGCGACCAGCGGCATCAGCAAGACATCGCCTAGATCCGACGCACCAGTACCCTGCAGGTGCGTGTGGCTGAAGCCCAGAATAAAGTTATCGCCATAGTGATAGCCGGAACAGTGGTCCCAACCGGTGATGTCCCATTGACCATTCCACTTCGGCTCCGACGCTCCGCTGGTGTCCGGGCTCACCTGGACCATGCCGAAGGGCGCCACTGCACCCGGAAACATGTGTCCGTGCCATCCGGTGCCGATCAAAGGCAGTACCCCTTCCAGCGTCTCATCCTCCCCTGCCAGGACGGCGCCATCAGGCTGCTGAGCATCGCCCAGCCGAGAGGCAGGCGTCATGGCGCCTGCCGTCAGCACGGCGCAAGTCTTCAGGAACTCTCTTCTACGCATCAAGATCTTGTCTCCTCAGGGACTGAATCGCTGCGACGCCACGCATTTGCAGTGCAGCGTCGGTCGGCCGGCGCCTTTCCAAGAGCGGGCAACTTCACCATCTTACAGCTATGGAATCCTTACCATACCCAAAAATCGAGTAAAATCGGAGGCGTGCAAAGGCGAGCCCTTCTAACCCTGGCCACGCAGGCCGGCCTGGCGGCCACCGCGTCGGCGTCCCTCCGCCGGCCTGGGCTGCTGCCTCGTTTTCTCGGTGCTTCCGCGGAGCCGGAAGCACAGCCTTCGACCGCCCTGCCTCGCACCCTCGCCCATCCCTCCCCAGAGCAAAAGGCATGGCAGAACCTCGAGATGGGCATGTTCCTTCACTTTGGGCCGAGGACCTGGCAGAACGGCGCGATGGCGGCCCAGCCGACGCCGCTCTCTGCGATGAACCCGCATCTGCTGGACACCGACCAGTGGGCACAGACCGCGCTCGACCTCGGGGCCAAATACATCGTCTTTGTGGCCAAGCATCAGGAAGGATTCTGCTGGTGGCCCACCGAGACTACCGGGTACAGCATCCGCAATATCCCCTGGAGGAACGGGACAGGGGACGTGGTAGGCATGATCTCGGAGTCCTGCCGCCGGCATGGGCTGCAATTCGGACTTTACGTCTCTCCTCGCGACGATCACTTTGGCGCGGCGACTGGAGGCATCTGCAAGACCGCCGCGGAGCAGAGACGTTACAACCAGATCTATCGCCGACAACTCACGGAGGTCTTCACTCGCTACGGTCCTCTTGTGGAGATCTGGTTTGACGGTTCCACAGCCACCCCCACCGGCGACCTGATCCGCAAGTATCAACCCCACGCCATGATCTTTCAAGGACGCCACGCCACCATCCGCTGGGTGGGCAACGAACTGGGCCTCGCTCCTTATCCTTGCTGGAACGGCATCGACAGAGCGGATGCCGCGACCGGAACGGCTACCTCTCTGGACGGCGATCCGAACGGCTCGGTCTGGCTGCCGAATGAGGTTGATGTCTCCATCCGCCGCCCGCATTGGTTCTGGCGGCCGGAGGGCGAGACGGTTCTGACCGAAGACCAATTGCTCTCCATCTACTACCGCTCCATCGGACGCGGAGCCCAGTTGCTCCTCAACATTCCCGCCAATACCGCCGGTCTGCTTCCGCAGGAGGACTGCCAGGTGGCCAAACTCTTTGGCGACGAGGTGCGCAGACGCTTCAGCCGGCCCGTGGCTCGGACTTCAGGAAGAGGATCCACCCTCACCCTGAACCTTCCCCGAGGATCCCGGGTCGATACCGTGGTCATGCAGGAGGACACTACCTACGGGGAGCGAATTCGAGCCTACCGGCTGGAGGGTCTGTCCGCAGGCCAGTGGATCACTCTTGGCGAGGGTAGCGCGGTGGGCCACAAGCGGATTCAACCTATCTCGGCAGATGCATCTTCAGGACAGATGACTGCGATTCGGCTCTCCGTGACCCATTCTTCCGCCGCGCCCCCGGTGATCCGCAGCTTAGCTGCCTTCAATACCGGCGTCGCCCCTCCCGCGGACTGGAACGCTCCCGCCATGGTCTGGGCAGCCAACCTGGCCGGCGGATGGAGCAACCACCAATTCTCCCTCGACATTACTCACAGGGTTCAATCGGCGGGTCAGTATCGGCTGCGCTTCGTGCCTCTCACGGGCGCCATCACCGGCCTGCGCGATGTCGTTCTGTCACTGCATGGGATCTCCGAGCCCGGCCTATGCAGACTGGCGCCGGGGCATCCCGATGAGATCCTGCTGGACATCACCGGAACCCGCGAGTCCTCCGTAAAGATCTCAGGCTTTGTCGAGGGAGCTTTCCAGGGACAGATTCTGCTCCAGAAGCTATAGGCTCGCCGAGAGCCGCTGCTCGACAAACGCCGCCAAATCCGGCGTGCAATAGGCAGGCGCAACAAACTCAAACTTCCGCTTGCCCTCGATCATCCGCAGCGAGACACCTCCCCAACCCTCCACAAAAGTTGCTCCTTGGGGAACGATCAGTGCATCCACTCTGTCCAGATAGCGCAGCGCCGAGCGCTTGAAGTCATTCCGGGAAGGATCCAACACGCTCAGCGAGAGATCCGGCTTCAAGAACCGCAACAGGCTGTTGGACTCCACAATGGCATTCTCGGCGCTGGCCAGAAGGGCTCGAATCTCCGTCATTGCTGCATTCAACTCCCCTTGCGGGGTTCGCACCCAGAACGAACGCTTCGCCCCGGCCGCCAGAAACCGCGAAGAGTCGGTCCCGCTCTTTGCATCTCGTTCCTCACTGACAGCAGCCCCGTGGCTGGCTGTCTGGCAGGCGCAGGGCTCTCCATGGGCGGCACAAACTCCGTGGCCAAACTGCGTAATCTTCATCGCGGTCCAGCGCCGCTCCGGCAGCGCCGCAATCAGCCCAGCCACCACGCTGGTCTTGCCGATATTCCGGGTATGTCCGCCAACCACCACGATCGCCACAACACCCTCATGCAGGGCCTTTGCGACCCCTTGAACCATCCTACCGGCTTGCCCAACGGAAGAACGATATGCGCCGCAGGGACCCGGCACGAAGACAGCTTTACTCCCTGCCTTTCAACCGCCGCACCCGGGCCACCGTCTTCAAATACTCTTTCAACGGCTCAGCCGGAACCCCCATGAACATCTGCCCCGGACCCACCAGATGCTTGCCGGGAAACACCCCGGAAGCCCCGCCCAGGATCACGCCAGGGCCAATATGCACATGATCGCCCAGGCCCACCTGCCCGGCCAGCACCGCTCCATCCTCTACCACGCAAGAGCCGGAGATCCCCACCTGCGAAGCCATCAGCACATTCTTCCCGATCCGGCAGTTGTGACCAATGTGCACCTGGTCGTCGATCTTCGTTCCCTGCCCGATCCTGGTCTCCTCCAGAGCGCCTCGATCGATGGTCGTATTGGCGCCGATCTCAACATCGTCCTCAATGACCAGCCGTCCTTGCTGGGGAAAAAGCAGATGCTCGCCGGTCTGGGGGTTACGCGCATATCCGAAGCCGGTGGCTCCCAGCACTGCTCCGGCCTGCACCACCACCCGGTTGCCGATCACCACCCCTTCCAGAATCACTGCGCCGGCTGCAACCTCCACATCATCGCCCAGGATCACATCGGCTTCAATCACGGCTCGCGCTCCAACCTTCACTCGCTTTCCCAGCCGTGCTGAAGGATCCACCACCGCCGATGGATGAACCTCTCTGCCCAACCGCTGCTTCCGCAACGCTTTGCCGCAAAGGGCGAAGGCAAATCGGGGGTCTTGGACCACCAGCAGTCTCGAGTCCGGACTCCGGGGAGTTTGTCCCTTTGGCCCAAAGCCTTCCGCGTAAACGGTCTTCCATACTCTCTCGCCAACCAGAATCAACCCAGCCTTAGAGGCTGTCGCCTGCTCCAGCGCCTGCTCATCTCCGGCAAAGACCACCGCATCCGCGGCCGCGCCCTCCAGCCCAGCCACCCGGGAGATTGTCTCCTCAGCGCTGGGCTCACCCGCAACCCAGCGGCCGCCGACCAGTCCGGCAATCTCGCCCTTCCTCAATACTCTCGCACTCATCGGTAGATCCGTTCCTGACCCTCTGGGCGCGTCTTCCAGCGCCGGTGAACCCACAACCACTGCTCTGGATAGCGTCGCACATACGACTCGATCGCGGCTGTAAACATGGCCGTGTTGGCCACGGTATCTCTGGCGGCATCGCCCGTACGGATAAGCGGCAACTCCGGCCCAAAGTGCAGCACATACCGTTGCTCGGCTTTCTCCCATAGCAGAAAGCCCGGCAGCACCGCCGCTCCGGAGTGCAACGCAACCCGCGCCATCGCCGATCCTGTGCAGGCTTCCACTCCAAAGTACGGCACGAACACCCCCTGCGGCGGAGTCATGTTCGTATCCATCAAAATCCCCACCGTCTCGCCTTGCTGCATCGCCGTCAACAGTCCACGCGCAAAATCGTCCTTATGGATCACCCGGTTCCCATGTAGGCAGCGGATCCGGTTCACATACTCGTCCACCAGGGAATTATCCAGCCGCCGGATCACCACAGACATCGGATACCCCATCAGCGAGTGATAAAAGCTGGAGAGCTCCCACGCCCCCAGATGCCCGGTCAGCACCAGCACTCCCTTCCCCTTGGCGCGCGCCGCCAGGTAATGCTCCAGCCCCTGGTAGCGGATAAACCTTGACACCTGCTCGGCCGTGTAGCCCTTCATCTTGCAGAACTCGCCCATCTGCCAGCCCAGGGAC
>JAJYZE010000145.1 GCA_021800195.1 Acidobacteriota bacterium | reverse complement strand
CCCAGCCAGAAGGACCATTGCGAAGAGGCGGCCCAGAATCAGGTGCTCCGGGCCGGTCAGAACGATGTTGCCTTGATCCATCGCTCCTCCAACGCTGGTGAGAGGATCCGGGCCGTTCAGCAAAAGGTCGTACTGATGCGGCAACAGATAGGCGGCGCGGACGCAGATCAGCAGCAGGCCAATCAGAGATCCACTCAGGGTGAAGGCGTCGGGGAGTGTGTGGGTCTGCCAGTCCATCACCAGTAGACCCAGCAGCAGAAGACCGAGCACGGCCAGCCCGGTTGCGTCCAGCATGGCATGGACCACGGTGTTGAAGGGCAGCCCGGGCTTGAGCAAAGGAAAAGCTGTGCGCGCGGCGAAGGTGAGCCATGCGGCACAGCCAAGTTCCATCAGGGGATAGCGCCAGGCGATGGGTTTCCCGCATTGCCGGCAGCGGCCACGCAGAAGCATCCAGCTCAAGATTGGGATGTTGTCATGCCAGGCGATGGTCTGCAGGCAGTCAGGACAGTGGGATCGGGGCTTAAGAATGCTCTGGCGCCTCGGCAGGCGGGAGATGCAGACGTTGAGAAAGCTGCCCAGCAAAAGGCCGATAAGGAAAGCTGGCAGTTCGAAGGCAAGCGGTCCGGTCAACATGGGAGTCCAGTATAGAGGGATGGAAGGCTGGTTCCGCTTCCAACATCGGGTCTGACCATGGGATGCCGCCGCACAGGCTTGTCTGTACAGGCTTGTCTATAAAGACGCGATGGATGCGCGAGATCGATTCCTTGCACTCCTCCGAGCGTTCCATCCCGACGTTCGCTTTCCACGACGGAGCAAAACGAGCGCCGGAATCTGTGCTTTCTCTCCGCTTGCGAAGAGAAAGCCAAGAGTTCTGCAAGAGTTCCGTCTGTCTGGTGCAGATCGGGCTGGCCGTTGCTACAGTTGCTAGAGTGGGTGGATGGAGTTTCTGAACTGGTTGCGCAGAAGCATGCGGCAGGCAACTCCTCCGCTGGCTGTGAAGCTGCCTTGGGCGGGGGTGATCCTGCTTGTGGTCTCTGCGGGATTTGGGCTGCGCTCCTGGGCCTTCAGCCGGTCCAGAGTGCGAGCGACGGCGACCATCACCGAGAATGTAGCGGTGCTGAACCAGCGGGGCGAGGTGGTTTACACGCCGCGCTTCCGCCTGCGTCTGCCGGATGGAGATCTCCTGACCCTGGATGCAGTGAACCATCGGTCGCAGGAGATTGAGTTTCCCGCTGGGGAGAGTATCCCGGTGCTGTATCCTCCCGGAGATCCTGAAGGGGCCATCCTGGCTACGGTCTGGTTGACGTATCAAGGGGCGATCGTCTTCGCAGTTCTCGGAACGTTGCTTTTCGATCTGGGCTGGGTGCTGCGACTGAGGTTACGCCGCGCGGAGGCCTCCCGCGCTGGCGCAAGGTGGGGCTCCGACAGGTGAGAGGATTCTTCTCAGGGTTGCTGGGCCTTGCAGATGTCGGTTCTTGGGACAAGCCGAGATGTTGACGTGGACTCGCGGAGCGGCGTAGTTTGGGGATCAACACGGGAAAGGAGGGTGATCCAACGCCTATGAAAATTGAGAGTTCCAGTTGCACAAAAACACGTGAGGTGACTGAGGCTTAAGGCATTCGTGCTTTCAACCTGGAGTGCGGAGGGAAAGGAAGATACCCTCCGTCTGGATGCAAACTCCGAGGCGCTTAGCCCGCCGGGTTCATTCCCCGGCATGGGACGGATGCCTCAGGTCAATCTCAACAGATCACTGCAGCAACGGCTCGCTCCATGGGTGGAGCGAGCCGTTGCTGTCTGGCGGCATGCCTGTTGAAGCTAGCCCGCCGCGCTGTGCGTGCTCGGCGGAAAGAGTCGCGTTCGGGGCAGGGATGGGAGTTGAAGGAACAGGAGCCTGCTGTGGAACTCCGAGGAAGTTGCGGCCAGGCAAGTTTTGCCACCGAGAGCTGGTGGATCAGATTTTTAGGAAGATGCGGCGGCGGTACATGACGTAGATGGGGACCCAGCAGACTGCGACGAAGAGGATGCTGTAGACCATCGAGGCCATGGGCGCGTAGGGAAGGTTGCTCAGGATGCTGAGGTAAAACCAGCGCAGAAAGGCTACACCGGGCCGGGGATGGAAAAGGTTGAGGGCCCCGGGCAGGAGTTCGGAAAGAACGTAGGCCGCGATCGCGTTGGTGCCAAAGACAAGCAGAATCGTGTAGCGCTTGCGAATCTGGTCGTCGGACGCCGGTGGGGATCGGCGCGCGGAGAGAATGTCGATAAGGTAGATGCTGAGAGCCAGAAGCAACAGGCTCCAACCAGCGGCGTAGAGGACGTAGGAACTTGTCCACAGCTTCTTGTTGACGGGAAAGGTGAAGTTCCAGAGGCCGCCGCTCAGCAGTCCGGCGCAGCCGGCCCAGGCGATGGCCCGAGCTTTCTGAGCGATGGGGCGGGTGGAGCGCAGCCAGATGCCGGTGAGCAAGCCGATAAGCGTGGTGGCAATGGCGGGGATGGTGCTGAGCAGGCCCTCGGGATCGCGGACGCCCTCGTAAAGATGGTGGGGAGCGAAGATCTGGCGGTCGAGCCAGGCGGCGAGGTTGGCGTTCTTGTCCAGCAGAGAGATCTGATGGGTGGGCACGCCGTAGCCGGGGACGGGAACGAAGCGCATCAGGATCCAATAGCCGAGCAGGCAGACGCCGGCGACGACGGCCTTGTCCTTCCAGGAGGGACGGTAGAGGTAAAAGACTGCGACGATCAGGTAGCAGATGGCGATGCGCGGCAGGACGCCGTAGAAGCGCATGGTGGCGAGGTGGAAGAACGGGAAGCTGTTGACCACCAGCCCGAGCAGATAGAGGATGATTGCGCGGCGGAAGGCGTGGCCGAGAAGCGAGGATCTCGAGTCTCCCTTGGCCAGGCGCGCCTGAGTGGAGAAGACGGTGGAGATGCCCACGAGAAAGAGGAAGGTGGGGAAGACGAGGTCTGTGGGAGTGAAGCCGTTCCAGTTGGCATGCTTCATGGCCCAGTAGGCGGCGGAGCCGCCTCCGTTGTTGTTCACCATGATCATGAAGCCAATGGTGAGGCCACGAAGGACGTCGACCGATAGCCAGCGGTGCTGCTCGGGGATGGTGACGGAGCGTTCGGTGGCCGGTAGCAAGGTGGATTCGGTCATGATGACACCTCGATCGGGGGTTGGTTCCAGACCAAAGGCAAGAGCAAATGCTGCGGGATCCTACAATGCTCGATGGCTGGGTTCACAGCGAACAGAAACCGATGAGAAGTACAAGACTCACAAAAGGCAAGCGCGCAAGCAAAAGCGAAGAACCCTCAGGGGTTACCGGCACGCAGCTTCCGCTGGGAAGTCTTTGGCTTCTCCGGGTCTTTGGGTCGCTCGGGGATCAGTTCGAGATCGTTGGCAATAGCCCTAGCGGCGGTGTAGGGGTTGCCGACAGGGTTGGCGGGGAAGCTGGTCATGCGATGGTTCCAGGCATCTCCAAAGGCGTACCAGTCGATTGGTTTTGGGGTGGTGTTGGCGTCCATGGCGATCAGCAGGGAGTGGAAGTAAAGCTGCCAGCGCGCTGCGTAGTAGGTTGAGGTCAGGCCCGCGTAGTCGCGGTTGGCGTACTCGTGGAGGCTGGACTCCGAGGCTTTGCTGTCGCCCCAGGTAGTTAGGATCGAGCGGTCGTCGTAGTTGAGCCGGCGGAGTTCCTCCGGGGATGAAGCCCAGGGTGGAATGTAGCCGAGCCAGCGTCCAAGCAGGAAGTAAGAATTCGTGGCGAGCAGGTTGTCCTGGAGACGCATGTCACGCATCCAGTGGCGGGTGAGGGCGACGTAGGCCTCGCGGTCGCCGGAGACGTAGGCGGCGTGGATCTCGGGCAGCAGGACGCGGGCCTGATTGGCCATCACCTGGCGGGCAATGTCGACCAGGTCGTACTGGTAGGTCTCGGTGTGGCGGAGCGAGGGTGCCACCTGGAGGAGTTCGGTCAGGGCGGGCTGGAGGTCAGCGAGCGAGTAGTGCGCGCCATGGGGGGCCCAGACGCCGGCGTGGGTGGTGGTGAGGTCCGGCTGGGCGTTGAAGAGGGAGTCCTGCGCGGCGTCGCCCTCGCTGCTGCCCTTGGCGGTTCCGTCACCCGCATGGTAGCCGTAGGCGGTGTGGAGCAGAATCTGCCAGGCGCGGAGGGCGTGGGGATCCGGCTGGCCGTT
Organism: Acidobacteriota bacterium; assembly: GCA_021800195.1. Classification (GTDB taxonomy): domain Bacteria; phylum Acidobacteriota; class Terriglobia; order Terriglobales; family Acidobacteriaceae; genus Granulicella. Next base: position 2,980 of record JAJYZE010000145.1, on the reverse strand, counting down.
GCGCGTAGGGCTGCCGTAGCGGCGGAGGGCGTACTGTTGGGTCCAGGCGTTCAGGTCAACCGGATGCCTGTGCCAGGCCATCTCGGTATAGAGATCGAAGGCGAAGGGATTGGTGTCCAGGCCTTCTGTGAACAGAGCTGTGCCGACGATGTGGGAGCCGGGCTTCGCAGCCATGTTCGGGAAGCGTACAGCGTAATCGTAGAGGGGTGCGCCGAGGGTGGTGCGGCCGCCGAACTCCCATAGGCCACCAAAGAGCCAGTCGGCGCCGTGGAACTGCTGGTCGCGGTCGCTGCGCGCGATGCGGCCCTGTTCGATGTCGGCGATGAGGACGTGGGAGGTGTCCAGGGCGGAGATGACGGCTGGGAGCGGATTTTTCTGCCAGGCCATCATGAACCAGAGGGCGCCGGGATGGGCTGCTTCCAGCGCGGCCTGGATGCGTTTGGCGGCGGCGCCGGGGGGGACGTCCCCGGTGGATCCGCCCTCCTGAAGAATCTCCATGTCATAGATGGAGGTATCGCCAAAGAGATCGCGCTGGCGCCGATAGAAGCTGGCGGCCAGGGAGATGAAACTGGGGTCCCGGGGATCGATCCAACCGGGACGGGGAAAGCCGTTCCAGTCGCCCTGGGCGCTGACGTGGGCGCCGGGATGGAGCCTGGCGAAGTCTCCAGGGACCATGCCATAGTAGCCGGGCAGGACCGGGGTGATGCCGAGTGCGCGAAGGCTGGCGATGAGGCGCTGGGCGGAGGCGGCGCGCTTGCGCAAAAGTTGCAGAGAGATGGGCTCGTCGAAGCAGCACATGTTGCCCATGAGCTGCCAGTTCTGGTGAGCAGGCTGCGTGATCCATTTGCGGATGGCCAGGTCGGAGTAACCGGCGTCGCGGAAGGTCTGGTAGAGGACCAGGTCGGTGCCGCGCTCGATCAAAATGGCGTTGGCGCCGGAGAGAGCGAGGATATCGATCTCACGCTGCCAGCGGGCATCGCTCCAGTATGGGCCGGCGTAGCCGTCCACGTTCTCATTGAGCGCATAGCGAATCTTGTACAGCGCAGGTTTTTCAATGGGCGCGGAGGGCGCGGGCAGAACCAGGTTGGGCGAGCCGAGCCGCAGCCCGTTGGTGGAGACATTAAGGTGGGCGACGTACTTCAGATACCAGTTAACGCCGTAGAGAAGGGTTGGGATGGTAGCTGCCTCAACGTGGATGGAGCCAGGAGCGCCGAAGATCCGGAAGGCATCAGGCTGGCCCGGCTTGAGCGTGAGGTGAAACTGGGGCGCGAGGTGGGGCATGAGGCGCCGCAGGACGGCCTGGGCGGGGGCGACGGAGGCCGACGCCGGCTTGGCAGGCGTCTGGGCGCCCGCGACGAAGCAGGCCAGGGTGAGCAGAAGGCCGGCGCTGCGGCGGGAGCGAAGATTCGGCATGCCAACACTATAGCGCCGAGTACACGGTTGGCTGGGTGTTTCTGCGCGGAAAGAAGAAAAAGAGGTACGGTTCCAATGCCGCGGGCCTGCGATGGCCGCACAGCCGGCGGAGGACCCCAAGACAGGCAGCGGGCTCCGTGCTCAGTCTCCGATCATCGGATTTGGTTACCATCCGCCCCTCGCTCGGTGCCGGGGACAGGTGCAATAAAATCTGGGTTATGGACGAATTGAAGATTGCAGGCAAAGCATTTCTCTCCAGGCTGATCGTTGGAACCGGGAAGTACAAGGACGGGGCCGAGACCAAGGCTGCCATTGAGGCCTCTGGAGCGGAGATGGTGACGGTAGCGGTGCGGCGTGTCGAGCTGGATCGTAGCAAAGAATCGCTGCTGGATTTTATCGATCCGAAGAGATATTTTCTGCTGCCCAACACCGCCGGCTGCTTCACTGCCGAGGAGGCGATCCGCGCGGCCCGTCTGGGACGCGCGGTGGGGCTCTCCGATTGGGTGAAGATTGAAGTGATCGGTGATATGGCGACGCTCTATCCGGATGTTCAGGCGACCGTTGAAGCTACCCAAGTGCTGGTGAAGGAAGGCTTTACCGTGCTGCCGTACACCACGGATGACATTGTGTTTGCCAAGCGGCTGATCGATGCCGGGGCCTCCGCCGTGATGCCCTTGGGTGCGCCGATCGGCACGGGGCTGGGGATCGCGAACACGTATACGCTGCGCATGATGCGCGAGCTCATTCAAGAGGTTCCATTGATTGTGGATGCGGGCCTGGGCACGGCCAGCGATGCCGCGCTGGCCATGGAGATGGGCTTCGACGGAGTGCTCTTGAATACGGCGATGGCTGCCTCCAGACTGCCGGTGCTGATGGCCAGCGCCATGAAGAAGGCGGTGGATGCCGGGCGCGAGGCGTTTCTGGCCGGAAGAATGGGCAAGAAGCTCTACGCAACCGCCAGCTCGCCGTTGGAAGGGATCTCCCGATAGCCGGGGCCACAACAAAAAAGGGTAGCGCCCATGCGTCGCCGACGGGTCAAGGTTCCGCATCCCTGACCCGATCTCGACCCGCTTTTGCTTCGCCGGGGATTCCTCTTTCGGCCTTTGATTGTGGGAGGCGATCTGTTGGCCAATGGCCGCCCGGCAGCATCCGCGATACGCCGCAACCGCGGAATGCTGCTGAGGACAAGGCACTCACAAACCCGCTCCTCGGGAGAGCCTGATTGGGCCATCAATCTCCGCGTTGCTGAGCGAATCAAGTGCGTACATCGCCAAGCCGTTCAGGAGCTCGGGATAAAAGTTCGTGGACGTCCGGGGCATCGCTTCCAGATTCAGGAAGACGGCCTTCATCTCCTTGTTAGAGTCATCGCGCGCTGTCGCTCAAGGCGCGCCGTCCTGGGCAGGGACGCATCCTCCACCCTCGCCCTTCCCGGAACGGCCTCGCTTGTCCCGGGGCCGCGCGGGCTTGGCCTGGACCACCGCTGACGCGGCCCTTCGCGCACGCTGTTCCCGCCACACAGCCGCCGTAAGGCTTCGTCGCCCGCCAGACGGTCCAGCGACTGCCGCGG
>JAJYZE010000144.1 GCA_021800195.1 Acidobacteriota bacterium | reverse complement strand
CCGGCTGAACTCTTCCGGTCGCGACCGGATAGGCGGGTTGGGCTGGGCGCGCCAGAAAGGTTTGCGCGCGCACCGGGGTGGGTTGTGGAGCAGCGGCGGGGTCGGCGCGCGGCGTTGGCGCTGAAGAGGAGGTGGGTGGCCCGCTCTTGGCAGGATTGCCGATCCGGGAGGGCACAAGTTCGATGGGGTGCATCGCCGCGACTCCAACGAAGATCATCGAGACGAGCAGAATGGCTGCACCGGGAGCCAGTCGCTGCACGCTGGAGGCATCGTCGCGAAAGCGGCCCCGGTCATCCATGGAGCCCTGAATGCCAACCAGAAACAGCGCCATGCCGACGCAAGCGAAGAAGATGCCCGAGATGATGCCGCAAGATTGCAGAAACATTCGATTCTGGGCCATATGCAGACCCAGAACGGTGGAGAGGTTGCCGGTGCGAGTGGTGGAGAGATAGGCGTCGAAGTGATGTTCAAAGGAGATGGTCGCGTTCAGCGAGTACGCAAAGATGTAGACGATGGCAAAAAGAATGCACAGACCTGCGCAACCCAGCGCAGCAAAGACGCTGTAGCGAATGAGCGGGTCGCGGCTGGTCGATGAAGGGCTGGCCTGCTGTGCTGCCTCGGCGTATGAAGCGTCATTCTCCATTTCGCTTTGGGACAATCGTAAAGTATTGCGCTAGTTTGTCGATAGGGCAAACGCTCAAAAGTATGCATCCCAATGCCTGCACAATGGTCACCTCTACTGGTAACTCCTAGAGTGACTTAGTTGCCATCAAGAAGCGGAAGGTAAGAGTCAGAAAGGCAATCCTGTTCTCGCGGACGGCCAATGTTGCGGCATCCGGAACAAGGGACTTTCTGGGTGCTCCGAAGGGGCGATTGGTGCGGAAGCAGAGGGGGAGGCGATGGATCTTTGCCCGGCTGGCGGGACGCGAGGGGCGGCTCCACGGAGGGAATGCCGGGTGCGCGCAGGTTGGCCCCAATCTATTTCTGGCGCAGGTGCCTGATCAACTCAGTGGGATGGATCGGCTTGGCGAGGATTTCGAAGTTGTAGCCGCGCTCGCGAACCCGGGCGAGGATCTCCACGGTAGCAGCCTGGCCACTGAAGAGGACGATGCGAGTTTCGGGAAGGAATTTCTGGATGGTGATGGCGGCTTCCACACCGTCGACGCCCGGCATGAGGACGTCGGAGAGAACCAGATCGGGGCGCATGCGCTGTGCAGCCTCAATGGCCTCCTGACCGCCGTAGGAGGCTGCCGCGACGAAGCCGCTGCGGTTCAAAATCTGTACGATGGTCTCCGCGATAAGGGGCTCGTCATCGACAACCAGAACGTGCGTCGGGGCGGGCACGGCGCAGGTGTCCGCTCCATCCGCACGGTCGGCATCAGGCTGCGAGGTAAAGCGCGAGTTGCCCACAGGAGGAGTGATCTGCATGAGGGGTCCCGAACGGCGATGCGATGAACGTTGGCATGAGTTTATAGCATTTTGCGCGTGAATGGGTCTTCCGGAACCGGCGACGGGAGCTGGCGCTACGGCGCTGAGAAAGTCTCGTAGATGAGGCTCGGCGGCACAAGCCTCATCCATGGCACAAGCCTCATCCATCTGGATGACCCATCGAACTGTGGTGTGACGTGAGTGCCCACGACCCAGTTGGCTGACAGCGGCACCCTGCACGCGCTTCAGCGTGCCAGCTGGGCAGCTAAAGATTGACGGAGACTCCCAGAGAGGGCGAGGCTCGGGATACACCTGTACGGAGAAAGCTTTAGGGCGTGGTCGAGACCTGCTGAATCGCGGCTTTGGTGGTCACCTTGGATGCGGCCGGTAGTTGGGCTGTACTCCATCCTCCGCCCAGGGCCTCCACCAGTTCCACGGCGGCGGTCAGCTCGATCACACGCGAGGTGGTCTGCAACTCCTGATCGTTGAAGAGAGCGGTCTCCGCGCTCAAAACGTTAAGATAAGGATCGAGTCCGGTCTGGTAGCGCGAGTTCTCCAAGTTCAGGGAGTCCTGGGCTGATTGGACGGCCTGATTCTGCTGCTGGATCTGCGCCGAGGTGATGCGAAGGGTTGCAATCTCATCTTCCACCTCCTGAAACGCAGTCAGCACGGTCTCCCGATAGTTGGCCACATCCGCCTTGTACTCCGCCTCGTACTCCGCAACGGTAGCTCGGCGCAGCCCGCCGGCAAAGACCAGCTCAGAGGCGGAGGCCGCGGTGGACCACAAGAGCGCGGGCACGGAGAAAACAGTCCCCAGCGAAGCCGACTCAACGCCTCCGGAGCCCGTCAGGGTCAAAGTGGGATAAAAGGCGGTCTTCTCCACGCCCACCAGCGCGTTTGCCTGGGCCAGGGTACGCTCCGCCGCGGCGATATCGGGCCTGCGCTCCAACAGTTGCGAGGGCACGCCCAGCGGAATGGGAGGCACGGGCGTGGCCAGATCCTTTACAGCCATGGAGAAGCTGGAGGCCGGCTGTCCAATCTCCAAGGCGATGGCGTGTTCGAAGATGGCCCGATTGGTAGCGATGGCGGTCGCGGTCGCCTCATCGTCCTCCAGGGTCATCTCTTCCTGAGCAACAGCCTGTTCATCATCGATGCCGGTTGCGAAGAGCGCCTTGGTCAAAGCAAGGGTCTGCTTATCGGCCTCCACCATCTGGTTGGAAATGCGTTGCAGTGAATCCTGACCTCGTAGCTCGAAGTAAAACACAGCCAGGGAGGCCTGTTCCGAGAGCTTTTCTCCGGCCAGATCGGCGGCGCTCACCTGGGCAGCATAGCGAAATTCGCTGACCTCGTTTCGAATCTTGCCCCACACATCGGGCGCCCAGCTGGCACCTCCTGTCAACGCATAGGTGCTGGCCGTCACGCCCTTGGTGGAGGTGGCGACCGCGCGGTTGGCGGCCGTCGGCACCTTGTTGCGGCTATAAGAGGGCCCACCGATGACGGTGGGAAAGAACTGCGAACTCACCGCTCGCACCACGTCCAGCGCCGCCATGAAGTTCTGGAAGTCAAGAATGATGTCCTGGTTGTTGATGTTGAGCTGGTCTTCCAGCGCATTCAGCTCGGGCTCCTGGAACATCTCCCACCACTTGCCGCGCAGCACGGTGTCCTGCGGGTTGGCAGGCTGCCAGGTTCCGGGGGGAGCGTTGGAGTACTTGACCGGCGTAGACTCCTTGAACTCCGGCGGAGCGGGGGCGGCGGGCCGCACATATTTCGGACCGATGCGGCAACCGCTAAGCAGCGCTAGGGTCACGCAGGCAATCCATGGCAGGGTCCTTAGGGATATTTTGCCGGCCTGATCGCCGGGCCAGACGGGGGACCGGGCCAGTCCGTGCGCCGCGACGGGGCTCAGGCTGCCGGTGATCGGGTCTTGCGAGTTGCTCTCACTTCTTCTTCCCATTCTCATAGGGTTCGCCTTCATTGCGCGCCCTCCGGAGTTGCGGTAAACAGCCGAGCCCGCTTGTCTCCCTGAATTTTTAGGCGCAGGTTATCCATGAACAGATAGATCACCGGGGTGGTGAACAGTGTCAGCGCCTGGCTTACGATGAGCCCGCCAATGATCGAGATTCCCAGCGGCCGACGCAGCTCTGAACCCATGCCTGTTCCCAGCGCCAGCGGCACGGCGCCGAACATCGCCGCCATGGTGGTCATCAGAATCGGCCGGAAACGGAGGAGGGAAGCCTCAAAGATGGCGTCGCGGGTGTTCTTGCCCTCCACGCGCTCGGCATGGAGGGCAAAGTCGATCATCATGATGGCATTCTTTTTGACGATGCCGATGAGCAGGATGATGCCGATGATTGACATGACGTCCAACTCGGTGTGGGTGATGCGCAAGGCCAGCATAGCCCCCAGGCTTGCCGGAGGCAGTGTGGAGAGGATGGTGATGGGGTGCACGAGGCTCTCATACAGAATGCCGAGCACAATGTAGACCGCCAGCACCGCAGCTAGCACCAGGTAGGGTTCGGTCCTGAGCGACTGCTTGTACGCCTCCAGCGTTCCAGCATACTCGCCGTGGACGGTATCCGGCACGTCCAGGCTGTCTTCGATTTGATTGATCTCATCTGTCGCCTGGCTAAGCGAGACGCCGGGGGCGAGGTTGAAGCTGATGGTTACCGACGGAAAAAGCCCAGTGTGGTTGACTTGCAGCGGAGTGGTGGATGGCGAGTAGTTCATCACGGAGTCGAGAGGGACGGCCAGGCCTCCCTGGGTTGGAATGAGGTAGGTCTTCTTCAGATCGTCCGGCGATTGCCAGTACTTGGGCGCCACCTCCATCACGACGTAGTACTGGTTCAGTTCGGTATCGATGACGGATACTTCGGCCTGCCCGAAGGCGTCATACAGGGTTTGATCCATCAGGCTCGGGGTGATTCCCAGCCGCTCGGCAGTAGGTCGATCATAAGTGAGCAGGGCTTGCAGACCTTTGTCCTGTAGATCCGTGTTGACATCACTGAATCCCGGAGCCTTGCGCATCCGATCCAGCAACTCCGGGCCATACTTCTGCAGATCAGCCATCGTCTCGGCACTCAGGGTGTACTGGTACAGGGCGGCCGTCATGCGTCCGCCGATGCGGATGTCCTGCACCGCCTGTAGATAGGTGGCTGCTCCCGGCACCTTGGCTAGTTGAGGGCGTAGACGGTCGATGATCTGGGCGGCGCTCGCGTTGCGCTGGCTCAACGGTTTGAGCGCAATGAACGTGAAGGCCCCGTTGGTGGCGCCAAAGCCTCCCGTGAACGCCATGGCGTTCTGTACGCCCGGGTCGTGGCTGATGATCAGGTTGGCCGCGTGTACGGCCTTGCTCATCGCATAAAACGAGAGGTCCTGCGGTCCCTGCATCTGTCCCATCAAAATGCCCGTATCCTGTTGCGGGAAGAATCCCGTGGGAGCCTTGCGGACCATATACACGTTCAGCACCAGGACTGCAACGAAGACCGCCAGCATGAGCGCGGGGTGATCGAGCACCCACGGGAGCGATCTTCGGTAACCTTCCAGCAAGCCCTTAAAGAACTTTTCGCTGGCCTTGTAGATCCGGCCGTGCTTCAGCTCCTCCTCCGGGCGCATCACCCGCGAGCACATCATCGGGGTGGTGGTCAGCGAGATCACCATAGAGACCAAGATGGCTGTGGAGAGAGTGATGGCGAACTCGCGGAACAGCCGTCCCAGGATGCCGCCCATCAGCAGAATGGGGATAAACACGGCAATCAGCGAGACGCTGATGGAGAAGACGGTGAAGCCGATCTCTTCGGCACCCTTGAGCGCAGCCTTCACCGGAGTCATTCCGGCCTCCACATGACGGGCGATGTTTTCCATCACCACAATGGCATCGTCCACGACAAAGCCGCTGGCAATGGCCAGCGCCATCAGAGACAAGTTGTCCAGGGAGAAGCCGCAAAGGTACATCACTGAGCAGGTGCCGATCAGCGATACGGGAACCGCGACGGCGGGAACAAACGTGGCCGGAATGCTGCGTAAAAAGACGAACACCACAAGGATGACCAGCAGCACCGAGATGATCAGGGTGATCTCGATGTCATGTACGGAGGCTCGAATGGTCTGCGTGTGGTCGAGGATGGTAAAGATGTGTTCGCCCCGTGGAATGGAAGCTTGCAGGGATGGAAGCGCCGCCTTGATCGCGTCGACGGTCGTGATGACATTTACGCCCGGCTGCTTGTAGATGATCAGGTTGACCGAGGGTCCGCCATTCAGATAGCCGGCTTGGCGGATCGACTGCTGGGAGTCGATGACGTCGGCGATATCCTCCAGCCGCACGGCCCCGCCGTTGTGGTAGCCGACGATGAGCGGGCGGTAGAGGGCCGCCATGGAGATCTGATCGTTAGTGATGATGTCGGCGGTGTGGTCGCCGCTGGAGAGCTGCCCCACGGCCATATCGGCGTTCTGCCCGCCAAGAACCGCCTGAACGTTTGACAGGTTGATGCCGTAGCTATTCATCAGCGTCGGATTGAGTTCGACGCGCACCGCGGGCAGCGAAGCTCCCACCACGCGCACATATCCGACGCCATAGATCTGCGAGATGCGCTGAGAGAGCACCGTGGATGCCGCATCATAGAGCTGCTCAACATCATAGATCTTGGAGTTGAGGCCGATCACCATGATTGGGGCGTCGGCCGGATTCACCAGCCTCCAGGTAGGATTCTGGGGAAGGTTCGAGGGTAGATAGGTGGCGGCGGCGTTGATCCCGGCCTGCACATCGCGAGCGGCTCCGTCGATATCCCGGTTCAGGTCGAAGACCAGGGTGATGCTGGTGCTGCCCAGCGCGCTGGAGGAGGTCATCTCGTTGATACCGGCGATGTGCGCGAACTGCCGTTCCAGCGGTGTCGCCACGGAGGACGCCATGATGTCCGGGCTGGCTCCGGGCAGTGCGGCGGAGACGCTGATCGCGGGGAAGTCCACCTGCGGCAGCGGAGCCACGGGCAAGACGGCAAAGGCGGCGCTGCCGGCGATGGCGACGGCGATCGTCAACAGCGTGGTGGCCACCGGCCGTTCGATGAAGATCCGTGAGGGGTTCATGCCGGCGTCACCTCATGGTTGGCCTCTCCATCCGTTCCGCCACTTTCGTTCTTCTTCCGGCCGCCGCCAAACCAGTTTGCGAGGTTATCAAAGAAAATGTAGATCACCGGCGTGGTATAGAGAGTCAAGACCTGGCTGATGAGCAGACCGCCCACCATGGCCACGCCCAGTGGCTTGCGTAACTCGTGCCCGATTCCGGTTCCAAAAGCCAGCGGAATGCCACTGAGCAGGGCCGCCATGGTGGTCATCAGGATGGGGCGGAAGCGCAGCAGCGAAGCCTGGTAGATAGCCTCCGTAGCGTTCAGGCCGTGCTCGCGCTCGCCCTCCAGCGCGAAGTCCACCATCATGATGCCATTCTTCTTCACGATGCCGATCAGAAGGATGATGCCGATGACGGCCACGACGTCCAGATCCAGGTGAAAGAGCTGAAGCGCCAGCAGCGCGCCCACTCCCGCCGAGGGCAGGGTGGAGAGGATGGTGATCGGATGGATGAAGCTCTCATAGAGCACACCCAGCACGATGTACACCACGACCAGAGCGGCCAGAATCAGCAAGCCTTCATTGGAGAGAGATTCTTCAAACGCCGCCGCGGTGCCCTGGTAGTTGGAGACCACGCTGGCCGGCACCTTCTGCTCGTCCAGCACCCGATTGAATGCGTCCAGCGCCTCGCCCAGGGAGTAGCCGGGGGCGAG
>JAJYZE010000143.1 GCA_021800195.1 Acidobacteriota bacterium | reverse complement strand
GCTTCCAGAGTGCGGCTCTGCAGCGGGTTGGCCGCTCCGAGCGGATCGAAGACGCTGCGGCGCCTTCTTTGTGCTGCTGCCGGTCGTGATGATGCCGGCAGCGAGTGGTTCCGCGACGATCTTCCACCGGATACAATGGAGAGGATGTTTCATCCAGACAAAATCTCGGTAATTGGCGGTTTGCTGGGCCTGGCCGGCGTGCTGGTGTGGCGGATACGCGAGGGCCGCACGGCAGTCACGCTGAAAAAGATTGTGATCCCTCCCCTGGGCATGGCGAGCGGCTTTTCCATGTTTCTGGTTCCTCAGTTTCGCTTTCCCTGGACGTGGGGTGTGGTGGCGTTTCTCATCGGAGCGGTGGGCCTCGCCTATCCTCTGCTGCGCACCTCGCGTCTGGTGGTGCAGGGAAAGGACATCATGATGCAGCGCTCGACGGCCTTCTTCACGGTGATCCTGGTGCTGGCCGCCGTGCGCATCCTGGCCCATGGCTACTTCGACCAGTTGCTGAGCGTGGAGCAGTCAGGCGCTCTGTTCTTTGTGCTCGCCTTTGGGATGATCCTGCGCTGGCGCGCCAACATGCTGCTGGAGTACCGCAGACTGACGGCAGGCAGTGAATCCCCGGTCCTGGAACAGTCTATGCGTAGCTAAAACGGCTGGCCCAGGGGCTGGGAGACAAAAACACTGGCGCCACGGGGAGCGGGAGCTGCGCTCCGGGCTTCTCTCTTGCCAGAGTTTCTTTGCAGCCCGACACCGAGGGAGAGAGTATGCTGCGCTGGGTGGAGCGATTGCTGGCAGGGATCGCGTTGCTGGTGGTAGCAACGGTGCTGGCGGTTCTAGTGACCTATGAGACAGTTCCGACCCGCAACACCCGGCTGACGCACTTCGATACGGTCCTGGTGCTGGGTTGCCCTGCGCAACTCAACGGCCAGCCATCTGCAGAGGAGCGAGCGCGAGTCAGCGAGGGGGTCAAGGAGTTCAAGGCGGGACGGGCCGGGCACATCCTCTTCTCCGGCGGACCCACGGAGAACAGCTTCGTGGAGGGCCAGGTGATGGCCGTCCTGGCAGAGCAGATGGGAGTGCCAGCGGCGGATGTCGTGGTCGAAGGCAAGTCTCAGGACACAGTGCAGAACATCTACTTCAGCTACAAGCTGATGCAGCAGCGGGGATGGAAGAGCGCGGAGGTGATCAGCTCCTTCTACCATCTTCCCCGAGCGGGGTTGATTCTTCAGCGCTATCCTTTTGCATGGAGAGAGCAGGGCGCTCCGTTGCCACCTCACCTCGGATTCAGCCAAGTTGTGATGATCTACGAGTCGGAAGCCCTGTATACCACTCAACTGCGCTGGTTCGGCATCCCTGCCTCGCCATATGTGCCGGAAGCCTCGAAAGGTTGGTAGGACTCCGAGTTCCGGAGATCTGAGCCTGCTGTTCCCAGGACAGACGCCGCTGCACAGAAACGACCAGGGCTGTGGCTGCCGTGAAGGTGCACAAATGCAGGTTCGTGGCCTCCAACATCTCCCCGCGCAGAACGCGGGGAGATGTTGGGGCGCCCAGGGCTTTCAGTGAGTAGGTAGTCAAGCGGCCGAGGTGCTACGATGCGGAGTGCCGGGAGTCTCTGCGGGCCGTGGCTGGCCGGAGGGGACAGGCGTCGACTCGAGGAGGCCCGCATGTCCCTGACCGTAAATGGTGTGCAGCACGATTTCCAGAGCGGGGAACGGCTCATCGATCTTCTCCAACGGTTGGGGGGCAGCGACACAGAGATCCCGCAGGTGTGCTATCACCGGCAACTCGGGCCCATCCAGAGCTGTGACACCTGCATGGTGGAGGTGGATGGGAGGCTGGTGCGAGCCTGCGGCACAGAGGCCGCTGATGGCATGATCGTTCTCACCCGCTCGGAGCGAGCGCTGGGAGCGCAGCGCGAGGCCTTTGATCGCATCCTCGGCAACCACATGCTGTACTGCACGGTCTGCGACAACAACAACGGCAACTGCACAGTGCATAACACCACCCGGCTGCTGGAGGTGGAGCACCAGCAGATCGCCTACCAGCCGAAGCCCTACACCAAGGACTTTTCCAATCCCTTCTATCGCTATGATCCGGACCAGTGCATCCTGTGCGGGCGATGCGTGGAGGCCTGCCAGAACCTGCAGGTGAATGAGACGCTGAGCATCCGCTGGGAGGACGAACATCCGCGCGTGCTGTGGGATGGCGGCCTGCCGATCGGCGAGTCCAGTTGCGTCTCCTGCGGCCATTGCGTCACGGTGTGCCCCTGCAACGCGCTGATGGAACGGTCAATGCTGGGCGAGGCCGGCTACTTCACCGCGCTACCCGGCGCGGCCCTGGACAAGATGATCGAAGTGGTGAAGGGGATTGAGCCGGAGATGGGATACGGATCGATCCTGCAAGTCTCGGAGATTGAGTCCGCGATGCGCGAGCAGCGCATCAAGCGCACCAAGACCGTCTGCACCTACTGTGGGGTGGGATGCAGCTTTGACGTCTGGACCGGCACGGGAGCCAAGGCGCGCGAGATTCTGAAGATCCAGCCGGCTTTGGGCGCAGCCAACGGCGTGAGCACCTGCATCAAGGGCAAGTTCGGCTGGGGCCACGTCAACAGCTCGGAGCGACTCACCACGCCGCTGATCCGCGAGGGAGGAGCCTTCCGCGCGGCGTCCTGGGAGGAGGCGCTTAGCCTGGTGGCTCGCCGTTTCACGGAGATCAAGACGGCCAACGGTCCGGACGCGCTGGCGTTCATCTCTTCCTCCAAGTGCACCAATGAAGAGAGCTACCTGATGCAGAAGCTGGCGCGAGCGGTGATCGGCACCAACAACATGGACAACTGCTCGCGCTACTGCCAGGCTCCGGCAACCATGGGCCTGTTTCGCACCGTAGGCTACGGCGGCGACTCCGGCTCCATCACGGACATCGAGCAGTCCGGGCTGGTGCTGATCATCGGGAGCAACACGGCGGAGAGCCATCCCGTGCTGGCCACGCGGGTGAAGCGCGCGCACAAGCTGCGCGGCCAGAGGTTGATCGTCGCCGATCTGCGCGAGCATGAGATGGCGCGGCGCGCGGATCTTTTCTTCCGACCGCGCCCCGGCACGGACCTGATCTGGCTCTCGGCGGTGACGCGGTACATCCTGGACAACAACCTGGCGGATCGGAGGTTTATCGAGCGCTGGGTGAACGGAGCGGAGGCGTATCGGCAGAGCCTGGAGACCTTCACGATGGAGATGGCCGGCGAGAGGTGCGGTGTCCCCGTGGAAACGCTGACCACCGTGGCGCGGATGATTGCGGAGGCCGATGGCATGTGCATTTTATGGGCTATGGGAGTTACGCAGCACGTCATGGGGTCAGATACCTCGACGGCGATCTCCAACCTGCTGCTGGCTACGGGGAATTACATGCGGCCGGGGACGGGTGCTTATCCGCTGCGCGGACATAACAATGTGCAGGGAGCGAGCGACCACGGCGCGATGCCGAACTATTTCCCAGGCTATCAGCCGGTGGACGATCCGGAGATCCGGGCGCGGTTTGAGCGGGCCTGGGGGGTCTCGCTGCCGGCGCAGCCCGGCCTGGACAATCACCTGATGATCGACGCCGTGCATGAGGGCCGGCTGAAGGCGATGTATCTGTTCGGGGAAGAGATGAGCCTGGTGGACTCCAACGCGAACTATGTGCAGAGCGCGCTGGCGCAACTGGAGTTCTTTGTGGTGCAGGAGATCTTCTTTACCGAGACCTGCCGGTTTGCGGACGTGATCCTGCCCGCATGCTCGAGCCTGGAGAAGGAGGGAACCTTCACCAGCACGGAGCGGCGCATCCAGCGGCTGTACCAGGTGATGGAGCCGCTCGGAGAGAGCCGTCCCGACTGGAAGATCATTCAGGAGATTGCGAATCGTCTGGAAGCGGGATGGAGGTACGAGCATCCGGGCGAGATCTATGCGGAGATTGCCGCGCTGACGCCGTTGATGGCCGGGGTGAGCTATGAGCGCCTGGAGGGGTACAAGACGCTGCAGTGGCCGGTTGCCGAGAACGGCAGCGATGAGCCGCTGCTCTATACCAAGGGATTTCACTTTGTGGACGGCAAGGCCAGATTCTTCCCTGTGCCCTGGACGGAGCCCACGGAGCAGGAGAATGCGGAGTTCGATCTGCATCTGAACAACGGCCGGCTGCTGGAGCACTTCCACGAGGGCAACATGACCTACCGCACCGAGGGGATTCGGGAGAAGACGCCGTGCACCTTTATTGAGGTCTCTCCGGAACTGGCGCAGCAGCGCGGCGTGGAGACCGGGAGCTGGATTGAACTCGCCTCGCGCCATGGACGGGTGAAGGCGCAGGCGGTGGTGACGGAGCGGGTGCATGGCAACCAGCTTTATATGCCGATGAACTCCAGCGAGGAGCCGGTGAACCGGCTGACCAGCAGTCATACGGATATGGCGACGCACACCCCGGCGTACAAGGAGACCGCGGTAAAGATGCGGGTGCTGGAGCGGAGGGGGGATGGCCCGCTGCCGCGCAGCAACTCGCGCTGGGGGACGCCGACGCCGCAGAGGGGCGTCGAGGTGGAGCGGAAGTGGAAGCGGGCGGACTATCGCCAGCCCGGGTCTGGAGTTGGAGCAGGAGCCGGAGCAGGAGCGAATCTGGTGCAGATCGAGAGGCGATAGGGCGTCTTCGCGACGAGGCTGAGGAAGGTCTGTAGAGGGAGGGAGGATCACGATGGCGCAACCGATTCCTTTGGAGTTACCGCCGCAGGATGCGCGCGCAGAGCTGCGCCGGAGGCTGGAAGAGGCTCCGGTGGCGTACGCGGAGGCACTGCTGGACTCCTATGAGATGCTGCAGCAGATGCATGCGCAGGGGGTCTTTGAGATGCTGCGCGGAGCGCTGGGAGCCAAAGACCGGATGGTGGAGGCGGTGGCGGGCGCGGCCAGCAGCGATGAGGCGGTACGCGCGATGCGGAACGGCATCATCCTTACGAAGATGCTGGGAGCGATCAATCCGGAGGTATTGCAGTGTATTGCAGGAGCGGCCGGAGAGACGCTGGGCTGCTATGACAAGCCGATCATCGAGCCGCCAGGGTTGTTTTCTCTGCTGAGCCAGTTCCGCCATAAGGAGCTGCGCCGCAGCATCGCGCTGATCAATCGCTTTCTGGAGAAGCTGGGCGAGCAGATGCACAGGCGCTCCAAAGACCAAGGTAGCTCCTGAGTGGCTGCGCTGCGGCCGCTTCAGGGTTGCCGGGCGCTCCCAGGCAGGCGTGCACCGGCGTCTTGCCCGGGGAAGGTTTGAAACTTCATGCATATGGGCTGGAAAGGGTTCTGCGAGGACGATCTTCTGTGGGCGCTGCCGGTTTTCCTGTTGAAGGGGAGTCTGCTTCCGCGAAGCGCAGCATCGCATTCGGGAGCTTCCGGCGATAGGCCATAGGCACCGAGGACACGCAACTCCTCAACTTTTGCGTTCCAGGAGGAAGCGTAGAGCGATCCCGCGCCACAAAACGCGGAAACGCTTTCGACTCGGTGCGCTGAAAGGACGCCATTGAGGGCTTCCCTCATGGGCATTCGTGGAGTGGGATAGCGTGCGTCAAGGGCGGAGTAAGAGTAGACCACTGTGGCGGAGGAAAAGGGAGCCACTGAGCAGCGAGGAACTGGCGGGTGACCTACATCTGACACTCACCCCAACTTCGGGGGCCCCGCATCTCGTACTTTGAGATGTGGGTCCGCAGGATGTTCGTCTCCCCCCATGCCAGCAGGGTTGGAGCGGCGCTACGGTCGAGGGCGCCATCACTTCGTCAGGTTCTCCTGCTATCACCGAAACGAGCACTTCTCCACGCCGGGGTCGCGTCTCCTCTTCGAGCGCTGCCTGGAGACCATCCGCGCCAGGTACGACTTCACTCTCGACGTCTACGTCGTCATGCCTGAACATGTTCACCTTCTCGTGAGCGAACCCGCTCAGCACACGCTCTCCGTCGTGATGCAGGCGCTCAAGGTCTCCGTGGCCCGCAAGATGACCCCAGGACCCTTCCGGGAGCGCCGCTTCTACGACTTCAGCGTCTTCACCGAGCAGAAGCACGTCGCCAAACGGCAATACATCCACTGCAACCCGTTCACTCGCGGTCTGGTCGAGCACCCGAAGGACTGGATCGGCTCCAGCTACCGGCACTGGGCTTACGGTGAAAAGGCAATTGTTTCGATCGCCTCGACCTGGACCTATGCCGAGTAGTTGCTGCAAACCCACATCTCAAAAGGCGAGATGTGGGGCACCCGCGGCAGAGGAGATGCGACGAGCTATGCCCCATCCGACGTCAAGGCGAGACGAGATATGGGCCACCCGCCCGGGGACGGGCGATTTCGCTACTCTGAATCGGCCCCACCTGGAGGGGGGATTTCGCACTTGGGTTTTGGGAGCGGATTTCGAAGCCGGAGGGCGGATTGGCGAACCGGAGGAGCAAAGTGGAACTATACGAGCAAATTCGTCAGGAGTACGAGCAGGGAGCGGGAGGCTCGGCGCAGTCCTGTGCCGGTGCAGTTCTGTGTCTTGACACCCCCGGTTCCCATTCTTTAGCCTCAAATGCTGCGGGGACCTGATCTTGATGCAAGAGGTAGACGAATGAATCTTCCGCTCAGCCTGCGGCGTTTCGACTCCTGTCCGCTCCAGGGCTGGATACTCTGCTCCGACGAGATCTGCCGATGAATCTGTTAGGGGATGCGGGCGGTCTTCTGTTGGGTGTCGCCATTGGCGCAATCTCCGGCCTGATCGGGGTTGGGGGTGGGGCGTTTCTGATCCCGGCGCTGATCTTCTTCTATGGAATGACGGAGAAGCGCGCCCAGGGTACGTCCCTGGCGACGCTGCTCGCGCCGATCGGGATCTTTGCCTTCTGGGAGTATTACAAGGAAGGACAGGTGGATGTGAAGCTGTCCATTCTGGTTGCGCTTGGCTTTGCCGCAGGGGGCTGGTTTGGCGGCCTTTGGGCGCAGCATCTCTCCGATACCGTGCTGCGCCGGTCTTGCGCTGCCCTGCTGATTCTACTGGGACTCAAGCTCGCCTTCAGCCGCTGACGAGCATCGCCGGGCGGTAGTCGCCGCAGGATGTGATCGCATGAATGGGGCCAGGACTGCCAGACCATCCTGTCGTCGGATTCAGTGCAATATTTGGATGGCATCATCACCGGGCGGACCAGCCCGCAGCAGATTCCCCCTCTGCCTAACGATGATCTGCCC
>JAJYZE010000003.1 GCA_021800195.1 Acidobacteriota bacterium | reverse complement strand
AGCCGATCGGAAACACCCACAACTATCTGACCGACAACTTTGCACTGCAAGCGGGAGCCGGCTATCAATTCAGCAGACACTTCTCGCTCCCCATCGAGTTTGACTGGGACCAGTTCGGCATGACCAAACAAAACCTTGACAACCAGATCCTGATCTACGACAACGTCTATGGTAAGGGTGCGTTGAATGGAATTCTCAACGGAAACAGCCATATCTGGTCGTTCTCTCTGGAGCCACGGTATGCCTTCCGCACCGGCAGCGGATGGAATCCATACGTCGTGGGCGGCGTTGGCTTCTATCACAAGGTGGCTAACTTTACCGTGCCCGCGGCTGCTCCGTGCTATGGGGGATACGGATACGGATACGGATACGGGGGCGGTTACGGCTACGGCGGCTTCTATGGCTTCTGCGGCGCGAACCTCAACATTGATCACTACACCTCCAACGCTCCTGGATTCGATGGTGGAGCCGGCCTTGCCTACAACCTTTCCGATACGCGCTTTAGCTTTTACGCCCAGGCAGAGTATGTGTACATCGATAACTCACTGAGAAAAGGCATCACGATCGCTAACTACACAGATACTCCCTACAAGACCTACAACCTGTATCCACCGAACAGCTACCATACCAACTACATTCCGATCACGTTCGGTATTCGCTTCTAGACTCCACCGCCACAGAGGACAAAAGGGGCAAGGTTGATGAACCTTACCCCTTTTTCTTTCCCTTATGGCAGTAATCGGGAGATGAACAAGATGATCTGCTGAATCTAGCAGAACTTGTTTCGGCTTCGCCTCCCCAACCCGGAGAAAGATCTCTGGCTCCAACCTGAAAATGAAAGCAAGGCAGCACGAAGCAAATGACGATCCCTGCGATGCAGCAAAGAAGATGGAAAGGCGCCATGGCAGGATTCTTCTGGCTCCAGCTCGCATGGCTGCTTTTGTCGAGTTGCGGAGGCAACAAGTCGATTCCGACGCCGTTCCAGCCCGCGCCTCAACCGGTCTTCGGGCAGAGCGGATCGGTGACGATTTCCCCGGAGTTTGTGGCTCTGGGGATAGGACAAACTCAGCAGTTCACCGCGACCGTTGCCGGCGGAGGAGGAGCCATCCAATGGTCTCTGACGTGCGCCAGCAACTCCAAAGTCGGATGTGGAACTCTCTCCTCAAACGGACTTTACACGGCTCCGGCGATCCCGTTTCAATCCCAGAATGCGATGATTACGGCGCAGCTCGCAAGCTCGCCGCAGAACAATTATGCGCAGGCTCTGGCAGCGCTGGTGAACTCGGGCCTGGTCTCCCCTACTGCGAATCCTCAAGTGGCAAGCTATGCGCTGAATCTGCCTGATCCGGGATCGATGACAGTGAACTTCGGCAAAACCACAGCATATGGATTTCCTACTTCGGCCCAGACCATCTCCGCGGCAAACACAGTAACAGTGCTCGTCGCCGGCATGATCGGAAATACGCAATACCACATGCAAGCCACAGCGGTCCTGACCGCGATTACGGCGAGTGGGCAGAGGTTGAGCGCGACTTTCACCGATAACGATCACCCGTTCACCACCGGCACGCCGTTCGCAACCTCACCGGTAACCGCAGGTGCAGTAGGCGGAGCCACGCCGCAGCCGGGAATTGAACTCTTCGATACAGCGCAACCGCAAGCGCCCGCGATGGCGTTTGCCACCGACCTGAACGGAAATGTGATCTGGACCTATAGTTACCAGCTGACGGGAACGGGTGGAACCGGCTCGGTAGCAGACCTGATACAGCCGATCTATCTGCTGCCGAACGGGAATTTCCTGGTGCAGATCTCGTATCTGTCGTCGCTCCCGGTACACAAAGCGCAGGTGCTGCCATCTGGCACGCTGGACGAGGTGCGCGAGGTGAATCTTGCCGGCACCACCGTTCAGGAATTCACAGCTTCGAGTGTGCGCGCCGCCGTTGCCGCGAACCCGGCGCTCTCCGGCCAGCTCAGTGGTGTGACGCTGGGCAGCCTTCATCACGATGTGCTGGCGGTACCCAAGACTGGGCACATGGTGCTGCTGTTTTCGGCCACCAAGACGGTGAACATAAGCCCGGCGATCAAGGGAATCGGCGGAGTTACTTACAGCGGTCCCACACCTGTGCTGGGAGATGTACTCGTCGATCTGGATCAAAAGGGCCGCCCGGATTGGGTGTGGAACGCGTTCGAGAATCTTGACGTGAACCGGGTTCCATGGCCACAGCAGTTTCCAGACTGGACGCACTCCAACGCCTTGCTCTACTCCCGCAGCGACCACAATCTTCTGCTCTCCATTCGTCACCAGAACTGGATCGTCAAAATCGATTACGAGAATGGCACTGGCAGTGGAAACGTCATGTGGCGATTGGGCGAGGGTGGAGACTTTACACTGCAAGGGGGCACGGACCCGACGGATTGGTTTTACGCCCAGCACGGACCCAATTTCTTCACCACCAACACAATCGGCAACTTCACGCTGGGCGTGATGGATAACGGAGATGACCGGGAGTTCCCCGGGGAGTTGGCGAATGGAGGTGCGAATTGTCCATCTGCGGGCGTCAGTACAGCGGCTACCAGCCAGTGCTACTCGACAATGCTGGTCCTGGATGTGAACGAAACCAGCAAGACAGCAACAATCACCGAACGTTACCAGCCAACGCCCGCCGTATACAGCTTCTTCGGCGGCGATGTATCTGTGCTTCAGAACGGCGATCGACACGTGGATTTCTGCTCTCCAACAGGTGGAACGCAGGTCTATGAGCGAGGCGGTCCCGTTGGATCAGGACAGGTGGTGTGGCAGGCAGTGACGAAGGGAGTGAATCAGAATCAGTATCGAACCGACCGACTCCCAAGCCTCTATCCGGGGGTAACCTGGTGACGGGACCGCTGCTGACCTCAGCCAAGGATCCGCCTATTCCTCGGTACCATCCAGACACAGGCGAGGATGCCGGCCAGTGCGACCGATCTCTCTACCGGACCTTCGATCTCTAGCCGCTGAGTTTTTTGTGCTCTAATAGAGTTGTTGGCTTGATGGCGGAATCGGCATACGCGGTGGTCTCAAAAACCATTGGGAGCAATCCCGTGTGGGTTCAAGTCCCACTCAAGCCACCACATCGATTCAACCTGCTTCCCTCCCAAAATCCTCATGCCGAGGGTTCTTCCGGCCAGCCCCCAAGCACCATGGCTCACTTGCCCTCGCCCCCGCAGAACGCGATATCTGGCAATTGGCTGGGATAACGGCACCGGTACCGGTGCCGAAACCGCAGAAGGCTGCGCCATGGAGGACAGACCGGACCACGCGGGGTCGGCACAATACTCCTCCCAATCTCCGGGAGCATGTGCTGTTGAGCCCCTGATCGACCAGCTCCTGTCCTTACCTGTCCTGTCCGCGGCGCATACCGTATACTCACTGCGGAGGGAAAGCCTTTGGAAATTCGTATCCCAACCGTACCCCCATCCGGGGCCTCGCCCGTCACGGGACGGACCGCAGCGCGTCTGCTTGGCGTGTTCTTCCTTTTTGCCTCTTCCCTTCTTGCAGCGCCGATTCCAGCCCGCGCACAAGATGCCGCGCTTCTGGCCAAAGCGAAGGCCGGCGATGAAGCATCTCAACTTCACCTCGGCGACTTCTATGCCGGTTTGAACACAGAGGACGGTTACACGCAGGCTGCTCTTTGGTACCGGAAAGCCGCCGATCAAGGTGATCCCAAGGCACAGTTTGCCCTAGGTAGCCTTTACTGCTGGCATCAGGGAGTCCCACTGGATTTCTCTACCGCCTACTTCTGGCTTGATCTGGCCGTTACTGCGGGTGTCCCTGACGACAATCACATGCGCAGCTACGCTTGGTCTCACCTGTCGGCAGATCAGGTAGCGGCAGCCCAGCAAAAGGTGAAAGCATGGCAGCATTCCCACAAGGAGAAGTCCGCCTCGTAGAGGCTATGCGAGGAGGATCCAGGTCCAGCGGAGCTTTCCCCTGTTGAGCAACCGCCTTGGCCTACGGGCGTGCGGCCTCCGCAAGCGCTTTGGATACTTTGGATGAAGAAGACCGCTGTCACCAAGAGAGGCCCTCCGTCACCGCAGGAACGATCTTTGATCGCAGCCGTGTTCCGTTGGCGGACTGGTTTACGGCGATCTGTTCGATGACCAACCAGAAGTACGGCATCAGCACGCCCGCTTTGCAGCGGTTGCTGGGCTTGGGCAGCTAGTAACCGCCCGGCAAAGCCGGAGGCTACTTGCCTTCATCCCCGAAAGTTTCAGGGTTCCTTGCGGCGAATGCTTGGGTAAACTGCTACAACACGCTCGTTGACCGTTGCTCCTGGGTATGTGCTCTGACGGGCTCCGCGGTGAGTCGTCGGGATGGATGACCCAGAATGCCAAATGGCCACTGGCGCCCCCTCCTGGGCTTGCGTAACTCATGGAGATGGCGCCTACGACTCCATGATGACTGCCGCTGAACGCGGTGGAATTCGAAGCGAACCGCTGAAGGACTTGGCGTCTGGCTCCTCGGGTGTGGCAAAGACAAGCTTGCCCGCGTTGGGCAAGTCCAACGTAACGGTAACCGACTTTGTCTGTTCGAGACTGGCGACGACAACCGCGCGCTGGCCTCCTGAACGGCGAAAGACCGTGTAGCGGACCTTTCCGTCGGCAGGCACGTTGGCTCCAAGATTGTCGCGGAACTCGGCATCCCAGACCCATGCTTGATACCTTTTACGCAAAGCATCCACCTTTTTGCCGTACTCCAGCGTGAGCGGGAAATCTGTGATGTGTCCTTTGAAGTGATAAGGTTCGTACTCCATGATGTAGCGATAGAGCAGGCACAGGTTGATCTCATCCCGGGCGTTGAAGCCGCGGACAGCCGCCATGAGCGGGGCTTGCGGATCAATGTAGCGCAGAGCGTGAACCGTGCCCCAATTGATGCGGTAGTAGCCAAGCACATAGTATGGCATCAGCCAGTCGCCTGGTCCCTCCCCGGAGAAGAGAAAATCTTCGCCATTGGCGGCGCCGCCGGGCAGGAAGTAGTTGGAAGGGGTGTTGACTGCGGCCTGACGGAACTGCCTGGCGAGCGGGATATCTGCATTGAAAAGATAGCCGGGCGGGTTATAGCCGTGATCGGCGCTGAAGTTATAGATCACGCCATTGTGTTGCATCACTTCGTCGAAAAGCCAGCCGGCAGCACCAAGCTTGACCGTCTTTTCAAACTCGTGCGTTGCAATGTCGCGGTACTCCTGGCAACAGACATCCATGATGGCCCTGCGGCGGTTGTTGATTCCAGCCAGTTGGACTGGCGTGGTGTAGCTGTAGCCACCCGCCTCGTACTTGTCGCCGTAAGGGTCCGTGCACTCGTACTTATAAAGAACTTCCTTGTACCAGGATCTGGAGATCGCGGCAAAGATGGGCTTGCCAAACAGGATGATCTTGACTCCCATGGCCTGAATCTTTGCAATCGCATCGTGAAGCTGCTCCCAGGTACCGAGGCCAGGATCCGTGGAAAGATCGGGATCCCCTCCATCCTGGCCTCCGTAAGCCCAGCCGACGACTTGGATGGCGCGCACGCCGTTCTCTGCGCACTCCTTGCCGTAGTGCACAAGATCCGTATAGGGGACCAGGTAGTCCTGCTCCGCTCCATCCACGCGTAGTTGTTGCCAGGAGTGAACTTCTTTCACCCAGGCTGGAATAGGCGGCCTGCCGAACCATGTGGCGCGCCACTGCTTGTAAATGTCCAGGCCGGCGTGCCAGTCACCCGAATAGGGGCGCACCACGATGGGCGCGAGATGGAAGGAGGATTTAGGATGCGCAAAGACGAAGTGGCAGGGTCTGAATTCAAGATGCACCGGGATCCCGGAGATATCATCGGTGCGTGGAACGGCGTTGGCATTCGCATCCACCACGCCCGGAAGCTGGGAGAAGATAAATTGCAGGAAATAGCGGATCTCAGGGTCTTTCATGACCACGTACATGCCCTGCTGGGGTGACTGAATCAGGCAGAACTGGCTTTGAAATGCGCCCGTGTTGATGATCTTGGTGGGGTAACGATCGCCCCAATAGCCCAGGTTATTTGCAAAGCTGGGATAAAGTTCCTGGGTCTGCAAAGCACCGACGAACATGGAATGCGCCAGCATCGCTGCGTTGGGCATGGGCGGAGTCAGATCCCCGAAGTAGGGATACTCGACGGTATCAACGCTCAGATCCGACTGATTGTCAACCACACCATCAAACACAAGTTCCCCACTTTGCAGCGTCACGGTTGCTGTGAAGGTAATCGGTAGCACGCCTGCATGCTCACTGAGCAAATCTGTCCATTGGATCTGGACTCGGTTGTGAGCGATCTTCTCCACACGCTGGGCGCGTTGCTTGTGTCCGAGGACAAAGTTGTCGCTGCGTTCCGGCAGGGGAACCATCATGCGAAAAGAAGCACCGAGAGCAGGACGCCGCTCAATGGACCATTTGGTGGACTTGCGCTGCATCCGGGTGAGTGCGCCGGAGCGGGGATTGAATGCCAGGATCACCTCCGCGTCTTCGAGCACAACCTCGCCGCTGGCGGCAGCATCCTGCGCCACACTTGCGTTGTCAACTTCGGCCAGAGCAGCCAGCGCGGTAAAGCCAGCCAGTTTATGAAACGCTCTACGATCCATTGCATTCTCCGTTTCGGGATGTCTATCCATGTCGGCGACCCGCTGGGCGTTGCCTGCTCATTCAAGAGACCGGTTTTCTCAGGCTTGCTTGGCGTTCTGGTTGCACCACGTTGCACAGCTCGCAATCAAGCTTAGCCCAAGCAACCGCAACCTGATTTGAGCCCTGTTCAGGGGTCCGCAAACACCCTTCCAATGTCGAGGGAGCATGCCAGGCGCGGCGACGCAAAAAAGAGATGGCTGGTTGTGGATCGCGATGGAGAGAATCTCTGAAAATGGGCTCTCTGGAGAGAAACCTGTCGACACAGACCTCAAGAAGCATCTCTTGGAAGGCTTCCTGCGCTCCAGTGGACATCCAAACACGCACCCTCCAGCGTTCTTTGCTGAAAAGAGAAGCAGGCATAGGGCGCTGACCCGTGAGGTGGAGGAACAACTTGCAATAATCGCTTCCAATCGATTATACGTGGAGCAGGAATCTGTGATCGAGTGCAGGTCCAGCTACCGCCCGGGCACAAGTGCGAGCACGGCAAGAAGCCGAATCACAACACGCCATGCCGCTTTTGACGTAACCTTCTCGAAACGACCAACCCGCCTGAACGGATGGCTTTTGCGACCGGAAGCATCCTGCGGGCAGATCAATCAGAACGGAAGCTCGCAATTTGGCCACTAGAACCCCGGTTGAAGAACATACCGCGCCTCCTCCCCAGGCTCATGTCCAACGCTGGACGATTCTCTCGCTGCTCTTTGCGATCACGGTGATCAATATCATCGATCGTCAGACGGTGTCCGTATTGGCGCCCCTGATCAAGGCTGCCTTCCACCTCTCCGACGAAGCCTACGGGCGGATCGTCGCCGCTTTTCAATTCGGCATGATGAGCGGCGAACTGCCCATGGGACAATTGATGGACCAATGGGGATGCCGCATCGGCATGTGCGCCGCGGTTTGCTGGTGGTCGATGTGTACAGGCTCGCAGGCGTTCGTTCGCACTGGGATGCAGCTCGGCCTGTCACGGCTGGGAATGGGCGGAACCGAGTGCGGCAATTTCTCCGGCGGGATGAAAGCCGTATCCGAGACCTTCCAAGAAAAGGAACGCACCTTCGCCATCGGCATCTTCAACAGTGGCAGTGTGGTTGGCGCCGTGATTGCCCCACCATTGATCGTCTTTCTGGTACAGCACTATGGGTTCCGCGCCGCATTTTTTGTTCCCGCATTGCTCGGGTTGATCTGGGTGGTGCTTTGGTGGTTCACCTACCCAAGCCATCGCGGCAAAGAGGTGCGGGAGAACGAGGCGCCAAAGACGCCCCTGAAGGCGCTGCTCGGCAACTCGTCTACATGGGCAGTGGTGCTCTGCCGAGCCTTCGTTGGCCCCGTGATTCAGTTTTACTGGTATTGGTTGCCCAGCTACCTTTACAGCGCGCGGCACATGACGATGACGCAGATCGGCACCCTCTCCTGGATTCCCTTCTTCCTGGGCAGTGTCGGCGGCGTCGCCGGAGGGTGGGCAGCCGGTTGGCTGCAGCGGCGCGGAGCGACTCCACCCCTCGTTCGCAAACTCACCATGTACTTCAGCAGTATCCTTTGCCTGGCCAGTTTTCTCGTGCCGCTTGTGGCAGGGCCTATGCTGGCGCTCACTCTGATCAGCGTCGCCATCTTCGGACACAACTTTCTCTCGGTAAACATGTTTGGCGCAATTACGGATCTGTTTAGCGGCGCAGAAGTGGGACGGGCAACCGGAATGAGTGGCGTTGCAAGCGGACTGACCGGCCTGCTGTTCCCCCTACTCACCGGTTATCTCGTGGATCATGGCTCCTATCGGTCTGTCTTCATGATGGCGGCTCTGATGCCGTTGATTGGAACCGTTGCGCTGTTTGTCCTGGCTCGGAAGTACCGGAGGATGACCGGAGATCAGAGAGTGCACGTCTGAGTTGGAAGACCTCCGGGGTGAGAGATGCTTCAACTGTGAGAGATGCTTTCAAGAACACGCGACGATCCGGCTGGCTTGACGCTGCACCTGTCTTGCCACGGAGTGGCGGCCTCAAGCACTTTGTTTACCTTGCTTATATTCTCCGCGCCCTCCGTTTCCAGCCATGCACGTAGCGCCGTAGGGCCTTGCTGCACAAAGATAGGAACGCCACCTTGCCAGGTGGCGCGGCCACACAGCACTCCGTGGAACTCAACGCCGCTTTCCAGCGCGAACTCCAACCCTTCAATGAAAGCGCTATTGGGCACGCCCGCCGAGAGATAAACGAACGGTTTGGTGGAGGCAGCCGCAGCTCGGCGGAAGTGTTCAGCCGCTTCGGCCCGCGAATAGGCTTGCTGACCCGTGTAGACCTGCATGCCAGGAACGGACTGCATGCGGACCGGGAACTCCAGCTTGAGCACGTCGGCCCCGTATCGATCCGCAGTGAACTCCTCGATGGAACGAATCACGATCTCCGGCTTGCGCCTTGCATAGCTTAGAGAGCTTTCTTCCTCGCCGACGCCATACGCGAGCAGCTCCAGAAACAGGGGCATATCCAGGGCACGGCACTCAGCGCCGATTCGCTCGACCCAGGCCTTCTTCTGTTCATTCACCCAGCCATCCGCAAACGGCGAATAGAAGAGGAGGATCTTCACGGCGGCGGCACCTGCTTCGCGCAGACGCAGCACCGACCATCCTTCTGTCAGACTAGGTAAAAAATCCGGGGCCGTAAAGTCATAGCCGGATTTCTCATAAGCCAGCATGGCTCCTTTCCCGTTGCGGTGCCCCAGTGCCGGCAAACCAAACTCTACATCCAGCAGGATGGCCGATGCGTGACGCGTAAGCGCCTCGGTGACAATCTCCTTGAACTCGGAGACCATGGCATCGGTCGGTTCGCCGGCCTGCATTTCCTTAGCCATCATCTTTTTCAGCAATCCGCGCTGGTCGAGTGCAGCCGCCGCAATCACTCCTCGCGGATTGGCGACAGCCTTGAGGCCGGCAATCTTTCCCTGAGTCAAAACTGAGGTCATCACCATCTTCTCTCCATTTTCTTAAGGACGCCTCGAGACGGCGAGACGCCTTGCTTTTAACGGTGCCTATCGCACGGGCAGGCGCTGGGGCGTCGCCTGATGGACCGAGCTCAGCGCCGGTCTACCCTCCAGCACTCGAGTGATGTCCTCGCAGATCGCAACCGTCACCCGACCTTGGGCCTCGTGTGTCCAGGCTCCAACATGTGGCATCAGAATCACATTTGGCATCGACTCTAGCTCTCCCTGCTGGGGCGGCTCAGTGGCCCGAACATCCAGCGCCGCGCCGGCTAATCTCCCGGATTTGAGTGCAGCCAGCAGATCCGGCTCCGATACGACCTTCCCGCGCGATGTATTGATGAAGTAGGAGCCGGGCTTCATCCTTTCAAAGCAGGCGAAATTCACGAGCCCTGATGTCTGCGGCGAAGCGGGCAGATGGCAGGAGACAATATCCGCCCGAGCAAACAACTCCTCCATCGCCACCAATTCGGCCTGAAGATCGGCCAGCAGAACATTGTCCGGGCTGAGGAATGGGTCGCAGGCCAGCACACTCATGCCGAAAGCCCGGGCGCGGCGAGCCGTGAGATAACCAATTTTCCCGGCGCCAACAATACCCAGCGTCTTGCCATAGAGCTCTGACCCGATAAAGCGGCGGCGATTCCAGTTTCCGGCCTTGGTGTCCCGGTCGGCAACGGGGATAAAGCGCACCAGGGAGAGCATCAGGCCGAGGGCCAGTTCGGCGACGCTGATTGCGTTCTGATCCGGCGTGAAGGCCACCACAATGCCGGCTTGACGGGCATACTCCACATCCACATTGTCCAGCCCCACTCCGGCACGCCCGATCACGAGTAGCTGGGGGGCTGCATCGATCAACTCGGCCGTCACCGGCGTCTGGTTGCGCACAAGGAGTGCATGGCAACACCTGATCTTGTCAATCAGAAGCTGCGGCGACTTCCATGCGTCCGGCAGATAGAGCACGTCAAATCGGCTGCGGAGTGCGTCTACAGCAGATCCTTCAATAGCCTCTGATATCAGAATGTCGGGCATGCGTTCACCTCGGGACAGTCGAATGCAACCTTCAGTTGCCGGCACCAGTGTTCCAATTCCGCAATCGTCTCCGGCGCAAGGGGAATGCCGTGCGACTGGTTTTGCTCAGCGATGCGCGCGGAGCGCTCTCCAGGAAGCAGAATTTCGCTCACTCCGTTGCGTCTCCTCGACGACTTGATCTGGCCAATGGTTTCGTCCATCCGCTGTAGATACTCCTCGTAGTCCAGGAAGGCGGAGATGTCGAACAGACAGAAAAAATGACCGACATTCTGTGGGCGATCCAGGTTCTTGTACATAGAGCCCACCTGGGAACCAATCGCAGCTCCGGAGAGAACTCCGCTGAACATCTCCACCATCAAGGCCAGCGCATAGCCCTTGTGGCCGGCCATGGTAAGAACCGTGCCCAGCAAGGCTGCCTGGGCATCGGTGGTGGGCTCTCCCTGCGGGTCGAGCGCCCAGCCCTCTGGAATCGGTTGATTGCGCCTCTGAGCGGCAATGATGTTGCCGCGAGCCACGATCGAGGTAGCCAGATCAATCTTCACCGGAAAGCTCCGGCGCGTGGGGAAAGAGGCGGCGATGGGATTGGTGCCGAAGAAAGGCTCGTAGCCGCCTGCGGGCGACATGGCTGGCTCGCAGTTGGTCATCGCCAGCAGCACCATGCCATGCTCCGCCGCTGCATTGCAGTACCAGGAGAGCGCGCCGAAGTGCTGCGAGTTGCGGATGGTAGCCGCGGCTACCCCGTTCCGCCGCGCCAAAGGGATCAGGCGATCCAGCGCCTTCCGCGCCTGCACCTGCCCAAGTCCATTACCTGCATTCAGCGCCAGCACACTTTCGGCTCCGCGATCTGCGGTGAGCGGCGCTGCGGGGTCAATCAATCCCTCCTGTATGCGACGCAAATAGATGCTGAGGCGCGAGACTCCATGCGTCGAAACGCCATGCAGATCGGCATCGACCAGCGCACTCGCAAACAAAGCTGCGTCCTGCGCCGGCACGCCGATGGCAACGGCAAGCTGCGCGACAAGGCGCTCCAGCGTTTCCTTTCGATATCGCTCCATACACTCCTGCCCGAGAACCTGCGCCGAGGCTCAGTTCAGTGAACTGAGCCTCGGCGCGTTGAAAGACGAATCAGGCGCTGCGATAGAGCTTGGTCATCACAAACTCGCGATGGCCGAGCGCCTCCGCCGCCGTGAGCCTGCCGTTGGCCGTACGAACAATCATCTCGATGAGAGCGTCTCCGGCCTGGTCGAGCGTCATCTCTCCCTGCAAAATCGGAGCCACGTCCAGGTCGATGTGCTCCTTCATTGTGGCGACGGTCTTGGGATTCCCGGACAGCTTGATGACCGGTTCAATGGGATTGCCGATGACGTTGCCCTGACCGGTCGGGAAAAGGTGGACGACCGCGCCCGAAGCAGCCCACAGCGTCACCGCCTCCGCCGCAGCGCTGGAGGTGTCCATGAACCACATGCCGGCCTTGGTCGGGGCTTCTGCCGGCTTAAGACACCCAATAAACTTGGTCTTCTTGCCCAGCTTTTCCACGTTACCCAGCGCCTTCTCTTCAATGGTCGAGAGTCCGCCGGCGATATTCCCCTTGGTCGGCTGCGACTCAGAAAGATCATCGGTCTTCTCACTGAACACCAGACGCGTGTAATCTTCGAAAGCCGCCATGAACTGCTTGCGCACCTCTTCATTGGCCGCTTTGGCGGCTACGATGTGCTCTGCGCCGGTCAACTCGCTCGTTTCACCGAAAGAGGCCGTCCCGCCGAGCGCGCAGTGTTTGTCCAGAACATTGCCGACAGTGGGGCAACTGGCCAGGCCGGTGGTGGTGTCGGACTCCCCGCACTTCACGCTGATATACAGTTCGCTCAGCCTGCACTCCGCGCGCTGCAGCTCGGAAGCCCACTGAACAAACTCCTTTGCTTTGTAGGACGCATCGGCGATGGTGCGTATATCGCCCTGGCCTTCGATCCAGTATCCCTCCACCGGCTTGCCGGTCTTCGCAATGCCGTCCACGATGCGCTTGGTCCAACCCGCCTCAATGCCGATGACCACCACGGCTGCAACGTTCGGATTGCTGCCGATACCGATCATGGTGCGAAAGAATAACTCAAGATCTTCGCCAAACTGCAGCCGGCCGTAGGCGTGCGGCAGGGCGAGCGTTCCCTTGATATTGTTGGCAACTGCCTCGCAGGCGGCGTTGGAGATATCGTCCACCGGCAGGATGACGACATGGTTGCGGATTCCTACCCGCCCGTTTTCCCGTCGAAATGCGTGAATCTTTCGGTCTGTCATGATCTACCACCTTTTCGTCTTCAGGTTATGCACGTGAACATGCTGCCCCGCACGGATGGGCTGCACCACTTTACCAATCTCGCAGCCATACTTGATGGCGGTATCGCCTACGGCAAAGTCCCGCAGCGCAAATTTGTGTCCGAGCGGAATCGCCTCGGCCGTCTTCGCGGTGAGCGTCTTGTTGGTCGAAAGATTCCGACCGGTACACTCGGCGCCGGCAGCAAGGTCGGTTACGGCTACCGCAACCGTATCCGCTGAATCGTGAATGAGGAAATGAATCATAGTGTTCGCCTTCTCCTTTCAAGAGCTTTATTAAAAGACGCCAATCGAAACGTGTTTCGTTTCGAGAAACGCGTCCAGACCCTCGCTGCCCAGCTCACGGCCCCATCCGCTCTGCTTCACCCCACCGAAGGGGCTCTGGCTGGTGGTGGGCGCGCCGTCGTTGATGCCTAGCGTGCCTGCCTCGATCTGCTCAGCGAGCCGGAAGATGCGCGCCACATCTCTCGTCATGGCATAGGCGCTCAAGCCATACTCCGAGTGGTTAGCCAACGCAATGGCCTCCTCTTCGCTATCAAAAGCGGCAATCGGCGCGACCGGTGCGAACGTCTCCTCGCGCATGCACATGGCGCCCGGGGGAGCGTTATCGATGACCGTCGGCTCCAAAAAGAACCCGGCCGCGCCGGCTGCTCGTTTCCCGCCACAGAGGAGCTCGCCACCCAGGCTGACGGCGTTCTCAATCTGGCTGAGCGCGCCCTCCAACGCCTGCTGGTTGATCACCGGGCCGACATCCGCGCCGGACTCCAGTCCTGAACAGACCTTCAGCTTCTTCACTCCATCCACAAAACGCTGGATAAACTTGTCGTGAATGGAACGTTGGACGTAGATGCGGTTCGCGGCAATGCAGGATTGACCGGTGTTGCGGAACTTGGCGATGAGCGTCTCGTGCACCGCTATGTCCAGGTCGCAGTCTTCGAAGACCAGGACAGGAGCCAGTCCGCCCAGTTCCAGAGAGAGCGGCTTGACCGTCTGCGCTGCGCCGGCAATCAGTTCCCTTCCAACCTCGGTGGAACCGGTGAAGGTGATCTTGCGGCAGATGGGGTTGGCCAGGAATTCCGCGGAGATCGCCTTTGCATTGCCCAGCACCAACTGGAAGACACCATGCGGAACGTCGGCGCTCTCCACGCACTCCGCAAAGGCGATCGCGCAAAGCGGAGTTTGCATCGAGGGCTTCAGGACCACCGGGCAGCCCACCGCCAGCGCGGGCGCCACCTTGCGCACGGCCAACACCAACGGAAAGTTCCACGGAGAGATGGCGCCAACGACGCCGATGGGAGTCCGCACCACCATGTTGCGGCGGCCATCCGTCTGATGAGGAATGATGCGTCCGTAGACGCGCTTTCCCTCTTCTGCGAACCAGCGCAGATGCTCCTCGGCCATGGCTACCTCTCCGCGGCTCTGCGCAAGCGGCTTGCCATTCTCCAGCGTGATCGTGCGGGCAATCTCTTCTCGCCGCCGAGCCAGTTCGTCTGCAACCCGGTTAAGGTAAGCCCCTCTTGCCTTCGCATTCAGAGCTCGCCATGAAGCCAGAACCCGATGCGCATCCTCCAAGGCCGCAGCCACCTGATCCTGCGTTATCCGCGATACCCGCGCAAACGCCTCGCCTGTCGCAGGATTGATCACGTCAGCGACATCTGCGGTGACTATCCAACGCCCATTCACATACGACCCGCGCACGTCGCCCGGCTTCTGCTCCATCTTGGCCCTCTCTTCTTCAGTCCACCCACTTGGGAACAAACTTTCCCTGACGCGCCTGCGAATCGATCATCTTGGCCGCTTCCGCCACATGATGCCGGGCCAGCCGCTCCGCGCTATCGGGCTGATTTTTCTCAATTGCAGTGATAATCGCCAGGTGCTCATCGTGGATCGTTCGCGGCTCGCGCGAAGCGCGCACCATCATGCCCAAAACTCGGTAGGTCTCCGCCAGACGCGTCAAGATCTTGTTTCGCGATAACTCCGTGATATGTAGATGAAAATCGCGATCAAGCCGGCCCATCGCTTCTTCCTTGCCCTTCTTGGCCAGCTGATAGATCTCATCGGCCATCTCTCGCAGGGTAACGATGTCGGCAGGAGCCACGTTGCCACAACCCAGCCGGGCAGCCAATCCCTCCAGCGCTTCGCGAACCTGATAGGCCTGGCAGATGCGATTGGCATCCAGGCTCCCTACAAATACCCCCAACTGATCCACCGATTCGACCAGACCGAGCCTCTGCAGTTCAAACAGGGATTCGCGAACCGTACCCTGTGCGACCCCCAGCTCCCGAGCCAGACTCTGCTGGCTGAGACGCTCCCCGGGCTTCGATTCCCCGGACAGAATCCGGCGCTGGATCTCTTGACGAACGTGATGACGCGCTACACGTGCAGGCATTGGGTCTCCCTTTTCATTCGGCTGATTTTGGACCTGTGCA
Organism: Acidobacteriota bacterium; assembly: GCA_021800195.1. Taxonomy (GTDB): domain Bacteria; phylum Acidobacteriota; class Terriglobia; order Terriglobales; family Acidobacteriaceae; genus Granulicella. The sequence goes on along the minus strand of JAJYZE010000003.1, from coordinate 14,096 downwards.
ATAAAGAGAAGTCAGGCTCTGCTCTGGGAGGTTTGCCAACTCCACCAGGACGCCACCCGGTCCATTGTGTAACTCTGTTTTGCGTAACTCCGTTTGCCACTCCATGATTCCGATGCGTCTTGCTGGTTGCTGCGGCCTATCTCCCCATCAGCTTCTGGTCATAAACTATCACAATCGATAATCGCTATCATCTTGATTAATGCGCTGTTATCCCATCACTCCCACCATGAAATTCTCAACAATCTGGCTAGCCGGCGTAAAGTTTCGCGATGGGTTCCAAAGGAGACCAGCACATGATGCGGCAAACCCACATGAAGCAAACGATCAAACCACGAGGGGACATCGACTTCCCGGATATGGACCAGGGCGGTATTGCCGGTAAGCTTACGGCGTGGCTCCATCGTACGGCCTGCCAACGCTGTCAAATGGTAGCGGTTCTCGCAGCGCCACAACCGAAACATCGTTACAGGCTCGTTTGTTCGGATGCGGCCATCTACCACCAGCGGCTTGACGATATTGAAGTGGGGCGCCAGCGCGGGAGCCTCTTCGCACCCCGGCCCGTCGCACATATCCATGGGAGCCATACCCGGGTGCCAGAAGAAGATCGACTCCCGGTCGTGCTCCAGCCAGTCGGTAAGAAATCCGGGACCCGCTCCAATCAAAAGGCTGATCAAACTGCTGAGAGCCCCATCCACATCGCCTTCGATCGCTACGGCGCGCCCCTCTGTGCTGAGCCGCGAAACGGCCAGATACGGCCACTGCCCAAGCAGATTCGGCAGCTCAGGCCAGCATTGGAGGGCCAAAGCGTCAAGCCTCTCCTCTTCCATTAAATCTCGCATGGCCAGGTAGTAGCGCGAGTTCATCGCCAGATCCTCTGCCACCACGCCGCGCAGAGGCAGCTTCATCTCCTGCACCTTCTGGACATCGCGAAGAACTGCTTGCTCAGGTAGCTCTCGGACGCGCTCAATAAACTGCGGCAGGCTGAGCGGACAAAGCTGGGAGCCAATCGCTTGACGCAGGAGAAACGGCTCTACCGCCAGATCAATGAAACCCGGAACGTGCGTCCCCACCAGACCGACACGGCTGCGGCGGAGGCGGAAGGCGGCGCGCGCCAGCATGACCGCCCTTGCCAGATCCTCACGTACAGCGCCGTCATCGGGATCACCGTAAACGAACTCCAAGGGATGTCCTACCTGCCGCAGAGAAGACGCCCAGAGATGCTGCCCAACCAAAGAACAGGAGCTCACCTTCCCATCGCCAGGCCGCTCCGGCGTCGCCCAAAGAATCACCGGATCAGGCCACCGCTGGGACAGCGTAAGAGCCAGTTGTCCATGGGCAATCGAGGGCTGCAGCAGCAGAAGCACCTCACATCCGGCCCGCTGAACCTCCTCCAAAGCGGCAACGGTCGTCATCTCGTCCACGACCGGCTTCTCAATCCGCGTCAAGGAATAGCCCAGATGCTCCAAGATGTCCAGGCAGCGTGCCGTCATCATCTGATTCCACTCCTGGTCAAACCCAGGGCGCTTGCGGCCCACAGAGATGACCCCCAGACGGATGAACTTTCGATCTTCAAGATTGGATGACATGTTTCCTCTCTTCTTCGGAATCGGTCTTCCGAGAGCTTGGCGGATAATCCGGCAATGTGATCTCAGGATGGGAGTCCAACTGTCCGATTAACGGCCGGATGTACTCGAAATATGGCTCCCCAAGTGGAACGTCGCCATCTCGAATCCACTCCTCAGGGATTGGACGCTCGATGCCCGCAACCTCGATCAGCGGAACGAGATCGTATCTTCCGGTCTCGGTGCTCTGCAGCGGCCGCAGCGATACCATCCGCTCGGAGACTCCGGCAAGCACAGCCTGCACTCCCGCTCGGCCTACCAGCTCCGCATCCGCACGATCCTGGCTCGCAACATGTTGCATCGACGATCGCCCCAGCAGGCCGGGCTTTTCGCTTCGGCAGCGCAACTTGAGATGCTGGGCCACCCGATCGGCCAGGTACTGCGCAACTCCCCCCGTAATGGATCGCTTCAGTGCGTCAGCCTGAGCCGGATCCTCTACCTCATAGACCATGCGCCCCCGCGCGTCGCGAAGACCTTCCGCAGCTACGACCACACACCACCCGCTCCGCGTCACGCAGCCGTCCACCCGCGCCAAAAATTGATCCAGCACCAAAGGCCTTTCCGGCAGAAGAACGATATGCGGGGCTTCGTCCTCATCTTGCTTGGTTGCTGCAGCCGCAGCCGCCAGCCATCCTACGCTGCGTCCCATCGTCTCAAGGATTGAGACGGGCTGCGGCATGGAGCGAACGTCCGCCGCAAGGTCGCAGGTCGCCTGGGCGATGTACCGGGCGGCGCTTGCATAACCCGGGGAGCGGTTCGTCCTCTCCAGATCATTGTCCACCGTCTTCGGCACGCCAACAATCCGAATCACTCGGCCTGCCTTCCGGGCGCAATCGGCGAGCAGACCTGCGGCATGCATGGTTCCATTCCCTCCAATTACCAGAACGTCACTCACCCGCAGGCGTTCCAGGTGCCGTACGATCGCTGTAAGATCCTCTGCCTTCAACGGATAGCGAGATGCACCCAAGGTTGCTCCGGGCGAGCCTCGCAGGACGCGAAGATCTTGTAGGGAAAGACCGGTCAAGTCAGCCACTTGCCCCTGAGCTAGTCCTCTCATAGCCGAGCGGGCACCCAGGATTCGCCGGAAGGCCCCTGATCCGCGCGCTTCTTCCACAATGGATGCCAGTGTGGCATTCAGTACCGGCGTGGGTCCACCGGCCTGCACCACCAAGATGTTGCGCTCCGCCATGTGGGCTTTGCCTCCGCTGCGCTAAAGGCCCCTGATGTTATCTTTAAAGAGCCGAAGAAAGTTGAAGTAGCACGTTTCGGCAAGACTATGATCGATTGTTATCGATTGTCAAGCCAACAGCGCGCCGTGGCGAGATCGTCGAACTCACCACAGATGCTCAAGTAGCCGCATCTTACGGTCATTCTTCCCTGCCTCGCCTGACTCCTGCAGAACAGAGCAACCTCTACCAACTGGACGGACCCGGAGTTCACTCCTCGCTCGCCTGAAACGACCTGCTGCTGACAGGGGATTACCCCGGCCACGCACTGCGGCCTTCGCAGGAGCAGAACCTGGCGACACCTCATACGACACCACGGCCCGTAGATGGGCTCCTCCAGCGGGCTCCGTTCTCAGCCTACGGCCCGGCAGAAGCGGAACCTCCACTGTGGCGCAGGAACATACAGGGACGTGAGCGCCACAAAGCCATTTCACACCCCCACCCTTGCGCCAGCCAAGGCAATACGACTTCGCGGCCTCTTGCTTACGGAGGACCGGCGACCAGTCTACCGCCGACTCCACAACCACAGGATTGCCGAATCACCAGACGGGCCTGTAAAACGATCCTCCGGGAAGGCAAGGCGTGATCGCCCTTGAGTCGCTCAAAGAGCAGCCGCGCACTCTCCCTGCCCAGAGAGTCAGAAGGCTGCTGCACAACCGACAGTCCCGGCGTCAGCATCTCGCCCAGATCGAAATCGTCAAAGGAAATCAACGCGATGTCACGGCCAGCGGAGATCCCCAGATCGCGAAGGCCTCGCAGAACATGCTGCGTAGTGACCCAATTCAAGGAAAAGATGGCCTCCGCTGTTTCTCCTCGGAACATCTCCTCTTCCAGCCATTTTGCGGTCAACAAACTTTCATGCTTGACGAAGCACTCTCTCGCCTCTAAGCCCGATTGAGCCATGCTCCTGCGATATCCCGCTACGCGTTCTTTCGAAGTGTAAAGATAGGGCCGCGTACCGACCGCGACAATCCTTCGATACCCGTGGGCAATCATATGCTTCGTCGCCTCAGAGGCGCTTTGGCGGTTGGTGATGATGACGGAGTCAAAGTCAGTGCCGCGGACAAGTTGGTCGAACGTCACGGTGGGGATATTCGCCGGCAACAGATGACTTGACAGTCTTGGACCGCTGCTCGCCGGGGCAATGATCAAGCCGTCAATTCTGCGCCGTACGAGACTTTCAATCTCAGCGCTCTCTACCTCCGGCTGGCCTTCTGAGCTTGTGATGATGAGGACATAGCCGTTCGCGCGCGCGACCTGCTGAACGGCTTTGATCACCTCGATCACAAATGGATTTGCAAGGTTGGCGACAATAATACCGATTGTGCCTGATTTACGCGTCATCAGGCTCCGAGCCAGCTCATTCGGGCGGTAGCCTAGCCGCGCCATAACGGCCTGGACTTTGCTTACCTTTTCCTGGCGGACGTTCGATGCCCCATTCAGAACGCGCGAAGCGGTTTTGAGAGAGACGCGCGCCTCACGAGCAACATCTGCCAGGGTGGGCGCCCGCTTGTTCCGTATAGGCATCTCGTTTTTACCCATCTCCCAGCTTGCCACATCCCAGCCCAGCATCCATGCTGCGCTTCTTTCAAATCCGGCTGCCAGAGCAAAGCCTTTTGTCCGTCAACAGGCTAGCACAAGAAAGATCAACGACATCGCAAACGATCTTCGTCCAACAAATTACCTGACTCCTGTCAGACTGAAATGCTTCTTTGCGGACTTGCGGGCACCCTGTGACACGCCACCAAGGAACGGAAGTCAGTACGAAAGGCTTTGAAAGTTCTATCTTGACAAACGCAACGCTGGCTGCATAGCATTTTGTCGGATTCGTGACAGCGCTGTCAATCTTATTTGACGGACAAAGCTCCTCTCTCCCGGAGAAGAAATAAGGAGGGTGAGTTTTTCGCAACTGCCTCATCAGCGCAAGACCGTTTTGACCCATTCGCGCAAGCCGGGTGGCCTTGCTGAACGACCATCCTTCGCCCGGGAAGGCTAGCGGTCTGTGAATACCCGAGGATTCCCCCTGAGGCTTCTCCTTCAGAGTTCTCAGGGGTCTGTATGAGAAATCTCAATGCCGGGCAAGCGCGGCAGGGGGCCGTAGGAGGAACACAATGAGCCATGGAAAATCCCAACACTCAGCGTTTCGACCAATGGTTGGAAACCTATGCTGGCAATCTCATCTCCTTTATCTTGCAGTACTCGCACTACTGACGCTGCCGCTGGTAACGCCAGTCTGTGGGCAGGAGTTTCGCGCTACGATTACCGGCGAGGTGCAAGATCCATCAGGCGCCGTCATTCAGAACGCGAAGGTCACGGCGGTCAATGTTGACACCAAGGTCTCCGCCTCGGCAAAAACAGATACCCGGGGCGTCTATTCGCTGCTTTATCTGCTGCCTGGAACCTATACCGTTACAGCTACGGCACCGCGCTTTCAAACCGAAGTTTACAACCGCGTCCGTCTGGATTCAGCCCAACAATTGGGTCTCAACCTGACCCTGAAGCCTGGCAGCGTCTCTCAGCAGGTGGTGGTGACAGAAGGATCTGTTGAACTGGATACCGTCTCTGCCAGCACCGGGGGCGTCCTGGACCAATTGAAGGTGGAAAACATGCCAACCGTCGGCCTGATGGTCTGGGATGACGTGGTTTTGACCCAGGGCATCAGCTACTCCAATAATGGAGGGCTGTTTAACCTCACTCTTCGGAACAACTCCGACAGCTATGCGGCTGCCGGAGCACAGACCGACGAAAATGCCTTTTTTGTCAATGGAGTTCCTGTAAGCGATCAAGGAAGCTGGTACATCACTCCCAACATGGCGTCGGTGCAACAGATGCAATCCAGCGTCATGCCCTACGATGCACAATATGGGAGGACCGGGGGCGCTGTATTCAACGCCAACGTCAAGGACGGAACCAACGAGTACCATGGAGCGGTTTACGACTACTACGGCAACTCCGCCTTGAATGCGAATACCTGGGAGAATAACCTGACTGGAATCCGCAAGCCCATTAACACCCGTGACACATGGGGCGCCCAGACCGGCGGACCGATCCGTAAAGACAAGACTTTCTTCTTTGGCTCCTACGAGCAATTCGACCAGCATGAACCGATGGACGTGACGTCTACCGTGCCGACTGCAGCAGAGGCCGGCGGAGACTTCACCGGGAGCGGCTACACCATCTACGATCCCAATTCGACCGCGTGCATCAAGAAGAGCGCATCCGGCGGCTGCACTACGTATGGAAGAACCGAGTTTCCTAACGACACCATCCCTGCCGGCGAGATCAGTCCTATTGGCAAGGCCATTATTGGCTTGTTTCCCAAGCCAAACAACTCAGCCATCCTGGACAACTACATCGTGGCCGCCCCCAACATCTATGGATACACGCAGTTCATCGGCCGAGTAGATCAAAACTTTTCGCAGAATACCCGCATGTATGGAGTATTTTTATACCAATATAACGATGACACCACGGGCGGTAACGGGTTTCCAGGCCTCGGATGGGACGGGGCCCACGACACCGGCACCGACTACACTGGCATTCTGGACTGGACCCATATCTTTTCGCCAAACCTGGTTGCTGATTTGAAGGCTGGATACACGCGTGACTCCTCGATGAATGAAAATGGAGTGACCGTGAGCCAAAATTTCACCGCCGGCAAGGTGGGTCTCACGGACCCCGCGGTGGCAACCTCCTCGCTCGGGATCATGCCGGAGATTTTTATGACCGATGCGACACAGATCTTCGGCAATACGGACAACGGGAAAATGGATGCCGATGCGGACTTTTCCGGAAGCATCACCCAGCTTCTCGGTCGCCATAGCCTGCACTACGGGGCTGAATTTGAGGATGTCCAAGCGGCCCCCACCGGTGTCCTGGGAGATCCCTACGGAAGCTTCACCTTCAATTCCGCCTTCTCCCAGGAAAACCCCACGCAACCCGTCGTAGGCGAGGGCAACGAGTTTGCCGATCTACTCCTCGGTTACCCAGCCTCGGGCGGTGTCAACTGGGATGAACCGACCTTTGTCACCGTCCACTACTACGCCCTGTTTGTCCAGGATGAATACCACGCTCTTCCCAACCTGACCTTGAATCTCGGCTTGCGCTGGGATGTTGAATTGTCACCACGAGACCGCCATAACCGCATCAACGCGGGCTTTTGCCTTACCTGCACCAACCCCCTCACCAATTCTGTCAACTTTGCCAATGCCCCTGATCTCTCCAGCCCGTTATTGGGCGGACTTCAGTTTGCCGGAGTGAATGGAGAGCCAAGCACGCCCTTTGCCGTGCAATGGAACAACTGGCAGCCCAGAATCGGCTTTAGCTGGCAACCCATAGCCAATACCGTCATTCGCGGCGGCTTCGGACTGTATTACCCGTGGGAGACCCCGGACGTTGATGATATCGGCTTCAGCCAAACGACGCCCTTCACGCCAACGCTCGACAACCCTAACCCGTATACTCCCGACAACTACTTCAACTCCGGCACACCGTATCCGGACGGCGCCACAGCTCCCACCGGATCTTCGCTTGGCCTGGAAACCGACGCAGGCGACGGCATCTCGTACAATGACCTGAACCGCCAGTTGCGCCGAACCCAACACTGGTCTTTTGGCGTGCAGCGTGCCTTGCCTGCCGGCATGGTGCTCGATGTTGAGTATCTGGGCACCCAAGTCCAGCATGTCCCCGTGAATATCCCTCTAGGCATCATCTCAACTGCCTTACAACAGGCCTGCTATGCGGACCTCTCCCAGTGCGAAACACTGGTGAAGAACCCGTTTTTTGGAGTGTTACCCAGAAACACTCCATTGGGCGCCTCTCCAAGGATTCCTGATTGGGAGCTGAAGCGAGGCTATCCTCTCTTCGACGGTGTCACCGAAGAAAGGGTTCCTTCGGGAAGCACTCACTACAACTCTCTCAATGTACGCGTGGAAAGTCGCGTAAAGAAGTTTGATTTCATCTTCAACTACATCTACTCCAACTGGATGGATAGAGATGCCTATCTCAATGCAGGCGACTTCATTTACCCGGACTATCTCATCAGCGAGCTCGATAGCAACGATAGAAGAAACTCTTTGAACACGGACGCGGTTCTACCCGTACCTGGCCTCAGACGCGGCGGACCGGTCGTGCGATATTTCACCAAGGACTGGCTCTTCGATTCTCTCCTGCTGTGGCAGACCGGCGCTCCTGTTGGCCTGCCCTCAGGCACCTTTAACTTTGGCGCACCTGGCTGCGCCAGCTATTCGCCTCCCGGAGGCCAAACTCGTGCCCACTGGTTCAACAACAATCCAGGCTGTTGGACGCCCCTCGCCGACTGGCAGGCTCGGACGACTCCGCCAGAGCTGGGTTATATACGCGCTCCAGGCTTCATTCAATGGAATCCATCGATCAATCGAGTCTTCCCTCTTCCTCGTCAAGGCATGTATCTTCAGTTCCGGTTGGAGGCGTTGAACGGCTCCAACCATCCCACTTGGCGCGAGCCCAGCACGGATATTGCCGACAAGCCTACCTTTTCGCCCAGAACCAGCTGGACCGGCCTGGGAACCCTGCCGAACTCTCAAGGAAACACACCGCGGCAAATCATTGCGTCGGTCAAGATCGTCTTCTAACCAGGAACAAACGGGCCAATCCGCCGGCTGGAGATCATGAATCTAAGGCCATGCGGGCACCAAACGTCGGGCACATCAACTCGTCTTGAAGGAAAAAGGAACGGATTCTCGTTCTCTTCCCGGGAGGGTCAACCGTAACGCTTAGCGGAAGTACATTCAATCCGCTGCGCGTCAATTGCCGTGCTGATCATCTGCCGCATCTTTCAAGTTTTTGCTTACCCGCTTCATCTGCTCCGAGGATCGACACCATGTCTTCATCTCTGCTTTCATTCCGCGTAAAATTCTTCCCCGCGAAGCTGCTCCAGACATTGCTTGTGCTCATCTGCTGTCCATCCCTTTCCAGCGCCCAGCAGCACTACCAGTACCCTTTTCAAAATCCGGATGTGCCTACCGAGCAACGCATCACCGATCTGCTCTCCCGGATGACGCTCGATGAAAAGATTGACATGCTCAGCAATGAGGCTCTCTCCGCGGGCATGATGTCTTCGAGCGATGTTCCTCGTCTTGGAGTTGTGGGAACGGGACATATCGAGGGCTTGCACGGCGTGTCTCTGGGCGGCCCTGGCCACTGGCAAGGAGCCGGTAAAACAGTGATCCCCTCCACGCAATTTCCGCAATCGCGCGGCCTGGGGCAAACCTGGGATCCGGCCCTCCTGGAGCAGGCAGGCGGCGTGGAGGGGTTTGAAGCCCGCTATATCACTGGACGCTATCATCGCGGCGGGCTCATCGTGCGCGCTCCCAACGCTGATTTAGCGCGCGATCCTCGCTGGGGACGGAGTGAGGAGTCCTACGGCGAGGATCCTTATGAGACCGGCACGATGGCCGCAGCTTACGTAAAAGGTTTGCAGGGCAATAATCCGCATTACCTGCTCTCCGCCTCGCTCCTGAAGCATTTCCTCGCTAACAGCAATGAGAATGGACGAACCAACGGCTCGTCGAACTTTGATGAACAACTCTTCCGCGAATACTATTCGGTTCCCTTCCGCATGGCCATCGAGCAGGCCCATGCCTCAGGATTTATGACCGCCTATAACGCCTGGAACGGGATTCCCATGGCAGTGCAGCCGGTCCTCAAGAATGTGGTCATCAAAGAGTGGGGATTTGACGGCATCATTTGTTCGGATGGCGGCGCGATTACCAATCTGGTGACGCAGCACCACTACTACAAGACTCTGCCGGAGGCCATTGCAGGCGCCGTTCATGCGGGCGTCAACGAGTTCATCGATAACTATGCCAGGACCACGCAGGCGACCCGTGAGGCAGTTGCAGAGGGCTTGCTGACCGAGCCGGATATCGACACCGATCTGCGCGGCCTGATCCGGGTGATGATCCGGCTCGGACTGCTGGATCCCGCAAGCCACGTTCCATATTCAGGAATCGGTATCTCGGATGTGGATCCCGCAAAGGGCGATCCTTGGTACTGGCAGTCGCACAAGGATTTGGCCCGCAAGGCCACGGATGAGTCCATTGTTCTGCTGAAGAATGACCATGGGATGCTTCCGCTTGACGCCGGCAAGCTCAAATCGATCGCAGTCATTGGTCCCGATGCGGACAAGGTGCTGGAGGATCTTTACGGCGGAACGCCGCCCTACGCCGTCAGTCCACTTGACGGCATCCGCCGACGCGCCGGATCCGCTGTAACCGTCAACTTTGCCTCAGGTGCCGATCTGGATGAAGCCAAAGAGCTGGCACAGCAGTCCGATGTAGCTGTCGTGATCATCGGCAACAGTCCGGCCTGTGGAGGTACGGGATGGCATCACTGTAACCTGCCGAGCGAGGGCCATGAGGGTGTGGACCGCACTTCGTTATCGCTCGAACAGGAAGAGATTGCAAAAGCCGTGTTTGCGGCCAATCCGCATACCATCGTTGTCCTCAATGCAAGCTTTCCGTATACGACTACATGGTCACAACAACACGTTCCGGCGATCCTCGAGATGACCCATGGAAGTCAGGAAGAGGGGAATGGATTGGCCGACGTTCTGTTCGGGGACTACGATCCGGCCGGCCGGCTCACGGAAACCTGGGTGGCTTCCATGGATCAGCTGCCGCCCATGAAGGATTACGACCTTCGCCACGGACGGACCTACATGTATCTGCGCCAGAAGCCGCTCTACCCGTTTGGTTACGGGCTGAGCTACACGACCTTCCGGTATTCGAAGCTGCACATCAGTTCCATGACCTTGCACTCTGGCGGCACTGTCAACGTCAAGGTGGATGTAAGCAACATCGGTCAACGTGCCGGTGATGAGGTGGTTCAGCTCTACGTGACCCACCTCAATTCCAAGATCGAGCGGCCGATTCAACAGCTCAACGGCTTTGATCGCATTCATCTTGCTCCCGGTGAAACCAGGACCGTGAGCCTGACGCTCACCGCCAATTCCCTGCGTTATTGGGATGACACGGCCAGCCGTTGGGTGCTGGAGCCGGATCAGGTAGAGATTCGAGTCGGCGCTTCCTCAGAGGATATTCGCGCCAGGCAAACAATCCATGTCGTCCCATAAGACGCGCCGCCTCCACTCTCAAAAGGGAGGCCAGGAAGTCTCCTCCTTGGACTCAAAGGCTGCTCTTCGCCCTCGGGCCATCTTGGAATCCATTGCGCTCGGGTGAGCAAAGTCTCTTGCGACAGCACGCCGGTAGCCCAGAACAGCATCCGTCTTGGCCATCTCATGGAGGTGTGCTCTTGAGGTAACATCGGATTAGCATAGGCTCCTCTGGAACTCTGGATGCTTCCATGCTTGCTGCATCCGTCACGTCCTTCAGAAATCCATCGGCATTGTCGTCCTCAACGCATCGCGGACTGCAATTGCAAACCTGCAAGGTGTCTTTATGTTGGAACGCAGAAGGTTTGTCAAAACGGCCAGCATGGCAGCCGCCGGAGTCATTGCTTCTCGTCATCCGCTCGCGGCGCAAATCGCCGCGCGGTCCACGGTCCACAACGATACCCGCCTTCACTATGTCTCGGACAGCATCGAAGCTCAGTTTTCCGCAACCGCTCCGGAGTTCCTGAGCCTCCACATCGACGGGCTTGGGAAGGGCAGGCGCGGCGCGAACATTCTACAGTCGCTCGGACCCATGAGCGGCTATCTGGTTTCAGCCTCCAGGTCTGGATCAACCCTGCGGGTGGAATACCGCAGCAACCTGGCCGACGCTGCTTCGCGCCCCATGTGGACGGTGGAGTGCAGTGGCAACAAGATCGTGCTCAGCTCCGCGTGGAACCCAAATGTTCAGCCGGCCCCGTTCTCTTTTCATTTCAATCTGAACCAAGCTCACAGCACAGTCCTCGCCTTGTTCCGCAAGGACGGCCTGCTGGCATTGCCGGCGCTCATGCATGTTCCCGGGCAGGGCTCCATGCGCCTCACGGCCAACGTACCCAGCTTCGGGCTGACCTATGACTCCAGCCGCTCGCAACAGACTGCCGATCTGTCGCTTCCAGGGGCAACTTTGCCTTTCCAGACGGTGGCCTACACGCTGGAAGTAGTAGCCATCTATCCAAATTTGCCGGGGATCGGCGGAGATGCGTGTTTCGATCCATTTCGCCGCGGTTGGCTTGATGTACTGCAACTCAATCCCACCGTGCAAGCACTGGCCAACAACACCGCCAGCGACTCCTGCGCGTTCTGCTACTACGAGTTCGCGGACATTGCCGCGCTTTCACCCCCACTGGTCGGGGAACTGACGGCGCTTGCGATCGTTCGCCAGACTTTGGATCGGATCCTGGCGGGAGGGTTCGCCTACGGGATGCCCGCAGTACCCGACCATCCGGGGACGACTTCGGATACTTATCCGTCCTTGGTGATTGCCGCAGCCAACTGTGCCCGCGATGGCGGCGGCGAGGAATGGTTGAAAACCAACTATGAAGGTATTCGTAGCTGGACAGAATCGATGCTCGCTACGGACAACAATGGCAATGGCCTTATCAAATACTGCGTAAGTGGAAACTCGAGCATCTGGCCCAATGGCAACCCTCCCTATCGACCATCCAATTGGTGGGACACGATTGGATTCGGGTACGAAGACGCCTATGGCAACGCCCTGGCCTATCGTGCTCTGCGCAACATGGCGATGATGGCGAAAAGAGCAGGGAAAGATGCCGATTACGCTCGCTATCTGGCTATCGCGCAAAAGCTGCGCGACGCGTACTTCAAATGTTTTTTCGATCCGGCCACCGGCGTCCTGGGGGGGTGGCGAAGCAAGGATGGACACCTTCACGACTTCTATTTTCTGTTTGTCAGCGGCATCGCCATTCACTATGGGCTGATTCGGAAGGCGCAAGCAAACGCCATCATGGACAAGCTGCTGGCCAAGATGCGTGAGGTAGGGTACACGAACTTCCACCTCGGCCTGCCCGGCAACCTGATCACTGTCGCACTGCCGGACTGTGTGGACAAACGCGGCAAAGGCCGCTTTGGCTGCGGCGTCCGCCCGGATAACTCTGATGGTTTTGAAAACTACGAAAACGGTGGCGCCACTGGAGCTTTCGCCTTCTTCACCCTTGCAGCACTCTATGATCTGGGACGCAAGCAGGAGGCGGACAAAATACTGTTTGCCATGCTGGACGAATACGACAAAAATGGCTTTTCACAGCGGACTGCGGATGGATTGTCTACCGACTGGCGGCGTTGGGATGGAACTCCTACCGGTTACGAGGGCCTGCTCACCGACGACTACTACGCCATGCTCGCAGTTCCCTTGCGCCAGTCCGAGATCGTCTGGAAGAGCAGCTACCGTCCGGCTACCAACCTGACCTGACCGGGGCAGACAGGAACAAGATGAACTCTCGAACAGGCGAGAAGAGCGATGCCGAGCTGCTCACTGATCCACAATCACATCACTCAAACTGGGCGGGCAATATTGTCTTCAAGGCTTCTCAACGCAGCGAACCAGCGGCTGTGGAAGAGTTGCAGCGGCTGATCAAGGTTTGTTCCCGCATCAAGGCGTTGGGCACTCGTCACTCTTTCCACAATATTGCCGACACCCTGGGCATGCACCTCTCGCTGCGACGCTTCGATGAGATGACGCTGGATCCTGCCGTCCGGACAGTGTCCGTGGGAGCGGGTGTGCGTTATGGAGAGCTGGTAGCCTGGCTGCACGCAAAAGGATACGCACTCAAGAATCTCGCCTCGCTGCCGCACATCAGCGTCGCGGGGGCCTGCGCCACCGCCACGCACGGCTCCGGGCTTGGAAACCAATGCCTCTCTGCGGAGGTGGCAGCTATCGAGTTTGTTGATGGCCGCGGCGAACGGATCGCCTGGACGCGCCAGAGCGAGCCCCAGAAATTGGCAGCCTCGGTTGTAGCGTTGGGAGCGTTGGGAGTCGTGACACGGGTGACGCTCGATGTGGTCGCCACCTTCTCTATAGCGCAGACCGTTTATGAGAACCTTTCTCTGGATTCCCTGGACAGGCACTGGGAAGAGGTTCTTGGAGCAGGCTACAGCGTGAGCTTGTTTACTGATTGGCGGCAGAATCGAATCAAGCAGATCTGGGTCAAGCGAAAACTTGCCCAAAGCGCAGAAACAGATCCGCCTGAGAGCCTGTTTGGCGCGCTACGGCAAAAGGACAAGCTTCATCCTCTACCGGGGCATGCCCCGGAGCCTTGTACGGAACAGATGGGACAGCCCGGCCCATGGTTTCAGCGG
>JAJYZE010000142.1 GCA_021800195.1 Acidobacteriota bacterium | reverse complement strand
ACATGCCGGTATAGACCTTGTGTCCGGTGAGCGCGGCAAAGGTCAGCGGGCGAACAAACTCCTGCGCCGCCTGCGTCATCATCACCCGGACCACCGCGCCACGGCGCTGCAACTCCCGCACCAGTTCCGCGGCCTTGTAGACGGCGACGCCGCCGCAGACTCCCAAAAGTATTCGACGAGGTTCAGACATGCATCTCCTCGATCGGTTCAGGCAGGGAAGCTGGCTGCGGGCGCTCGGCCGATGAAGCCTCCACCAGGAGGTTGTCAATCAGGCGTGTCTGTCCGACCCAGGCGGCAACCGCCAGCAAAGCCCCCTGAAGGGTATCGGCAACCGGGAGCAGCGTCTCCGGGTGGACAACTTCCGCATAGTCCAAGCGCACCCCATCTTCGCTGGATAGCTGGCTGAGCATGGCGACACGGAGCGCCGCCGCGCCGGTCTCTCCATCGCGCACCAGCCTCGCCGCCGTCTGCAGGGCGCCGGAGAGCGCCCCGGCGCGGTCTCTCTCCGCTGCGGACAGATTGAGATTGCGCGAGCTCATGGCCAGGCCACTCGGTTCGCGGACGATAGGGCAAACCACCAGCTGCAGCGGGAAGAGCAGGTCGCGAACCATGGCTCGCAGCACGGCCACCTGAGCGGCATCCTTCTGGCCGAAGTACGCGCGATCCGGATGGACGATGTGGAAGAGCTTGGCCACTACCGTCGCCACGCCGCGAAAGTGTCCCGGACGCGAGGCGCCGTCCAGGCGGTCGCCCAAACCGGCGACCTCGACGAAGGTAGTCGCGCCGCTGGGATACATCTCCTCAACGCTGGGGGTAAAGAGCAGATCGACTCCCTCAGCCTCCAGCTTGGCGCCATCCTCGGCCAAGCGCCGCGGGTAGGCGTCATAATCTTCGCCCGGGGCAAACTGGGTCGGGTTCACAAAGATGGAGACGGCGACTGCGTCATTCTCCGCCGCCGCCCGCCGGACCAGAGAGAGATGACCGTCATGCAGCGCTCCCATGGTGGGCACCAGGCCCAGAGAGCCGGTCTGGCGCAGAGAACGGCAGGCTGCCTGCATGTCACGCACGGTGAAAAGAGTCTTCATGCTTAATCTCCTGCCAGCCGGGACGGTGCTACCGGCTCGGCAAGCGCCGCAGCGCTCTCCAGGGCGCATTGCAATTTCCCGTTTCCGCCCGGCGCTGGGTCCAGCAGTCCGGTTTCGGCAAGCTCTGCGGTCACCTTTTTGGGCAGGTGGTAGCTCTCGGCATCGCCAGGGAAACCTCCTGAGAGCACATCGTCGCGGTAGCGTTGAAGCGCACGGGAAAAGAGTGCGGCCGCGTCTCCGTATCTGCGCACGAACTTTGCCGGAGGCGAGAAGGTGAGATTGACCAGATCGTGGAAGACGAGAATCTGGCCATCGCAGCCGGGACCGGCTCCAATCCCGATGGTCGGCAAGCAGGTATGAGCCGTAATTCTGGCCGCCACTTCGCGCGGAATTCCTTCCAGCACGATCGCCGCCGCGCCGGCAGCCTGCAGAGCTTCGGCATCGGCGTAAAGCCCTTCGACGGCCTCGGCGGTGCGTCCTTGCACTTGGTAGCCGGACATCCGATGCACGGACTGAGGGGTGAGTCCGATGTGGGCGACGACGGGTATTTCGGCCTCAACGACATGTCGCACCAGAGCCGCGCGGGTTCGGCCGCCTTCGATCTTGACTGCGTGCGCACCAGCCTCTTTGACTAGCCGCACAGCGTTACGCGCGGCATCCTCTGCGGACACGTGATAGGAGCCGAAGGGCATATCGGCGACCAGAAAGGCGCGCCGAACGCCGCGCGCTACCGCTCGCGTATGATGCGCCATCTCGTCCATGGTGACCGGCAGTGTGGTTTCATAGCCGAGCACGGCCATGCCGAGCGAGTCTCCCACCAGGATCAGATCGATGCCGGCCTGATCCACAAGACAGGCTGTGGGGTAATCGTAGGCAGTGAGCGCGGTGATGGGCTGACCGGCTCGCTTCTTTTCCAGCAGTGTTTGGACGGTGACAGGCGGGGTGGGGGGGTCCGCTCCGCCGCCGCGGAGGAGCTGTGTAAGGCTCATGGCTTTCTCCAGTGCCGCTCCGCCCTTCCGCGGCGGATGAGGCCCGAACTCCTTGAGTATACATCCCTGGCCAAACCAAGGCTTTGCGATAATCGATAGATGGAACTTCTGGTCTACTCCGCCGACTGGTGCCGCGACTGCCGAGACGCCAAGCGTTTTCTCAACCAGCACGGCATCGTCTACACCGAGATCAATATCGAAACCACCCCTGGAGCTGCGGAAGCCGTCATCGCGCATACCGGCAAGCGCGCCATTCCGCAGTTTGTGCTCGATGGACGGTGGATCCAGCCCTACAGGCCCGGCCACGGCTTTCTCTACGAGGAGATGGCTGAGCTGCTGGGAGTCAGCAAGCCGGCCTGAGTTGCGGGTCTAGAGCGGCTCGTCGCATTCGTCCTCGATCGTCTGGGGCTGACTCGCCGGCGCGCGATGGCCGGCGTGGTGTCCAAATGGCCAGCGTAACCGAAGGATCCGCTCGCGATCGGTCTCGCGATGGGCTTCCTCGCTTCGCCCCTTCAGCAGGTCGTTGATCGTCATGATTCCAACCAGCTTGCCGTCTGGGTCGACCACCGGATAGGAGGTGAGCGTGGATTCCGCCATCGACATGGCGCAGGCGCGCAACGTGGTTGTCGGCGATACGGTGATCGGATTGGTGTTGGCGTCCTGAGCCAGAGGCACGGAGAGGTCGTCTTTGCGTGCTGCCGCAATCATCTGCGCCCGAGTGAGGGTGCCGATCAATCTGCCGTCGCTATCGACCAGCGGGAAGATGCGCTGCCAGTGGCTCCAGGCCTCGCCCCCACGCTCCTCCATCTTGCTCAACCAGGCTGCGGCGTCCTTTCGGGTGGCGCTCTCCGGCAGAGCAAAGACGCTGGTGTGCATGGCATGGGAAACGAGAACGGACTCCAGAGGGTCGGAGCCAAACTCCCGGCTAAGATGCATCCCGCGCCGGCTCATGCTCTCGGTGAGCATGGAGCGAGGCAGCACCAGAACGCTGACCGCGTAAGCTGCCATGCAGGAGAGCAGCACGGGCAGCATTAGGCCGCCGTTATGAGTGAGTTCCAGAGCCAGCATCGCCGAGGTCAGCGGCGCGCCGATCGCGGCCGCAAACACCGAACTCATACCCACAAGCACCCAGGCGCCCGGCGTCATCAAAGGCATCAGGTGCGCGAACAGTCCGCCCAGCGCTCCGCCGATCATCAGCAACGGTGCCAGGATGCCGGCGGCGGTGTTGGAGCCCATTGCGAAGGTCCAACTCATGGTTTTGATCAAAAGAATGCCGGCCAGCAGGGTCCAGGCGATATTGCCGGAGATCATCTGCTGAATCACGCTATAGCCGACTCCCAGGGATTCAGGAAAGATATATCCGCACAAGCCGACCACCACGCCCCCAATGGCGGGCCACCACATCCAGTGAACGGGCAGGTGCTCGAACATCAGCTCAAAGAAGCGCACACCCTTGCTGAGCACAGAAGATAGCAGAGCCGCCACCAGGCCCAGGGCCAGCGCGCCCAGCATGGCAGAGTGATAGATGGGAGCGCCGGTGGGAGCCATGTGGAGCAGACTCTGTGGCCCCAGCAACAGCCGGCGTACCGCCCCAGCCGAGACACAGGCGATTGCCACGGGTACGAGAGAACGCGGCTTCCACTCAAAGAGCAGGCACTCCACCGCCAGCAGAGTGGCCGACATGGGGCAGTTGAACATCGCCGCCATGCCCGCCGCAGCGCCAGAGACCATCACCACGGTGCGCTCCGAGCTGGTAACCGAGAGCAACTGCCCCACCACGCTGGCCGCCGCGCCGCTGCTGATGATCACCGGGCCTTCGGTGCCAAACGGTCCGCCGGAGCCGATGGCGATGGCCGTCGCCACAGGCTTGAGAACCGCCACGCGCGGCTGAACCTTGCCCCCGTTGAAGACCACAGTCTCAATGGCTTCCGGCAAACCGTGGCCGCGGACTCGCGGCGAGAGATAGCGCGCAATCAAGCCCACAATGACGCCGCCCAGAACCGGCATCAGGATCAGCCACCAGTGCCTTCCCGCCTCCCAAGGGGGTCTCTCGACAAAGCTCCATTTCTGAAAATAGAAAAGGTTGGTGAAGAAAGAGACCATCTCATCCAAGACCCAGGCCAGAAGCGCGGCCAATGCTCCCAGGGCCGCCGCCAGCAGACTGATGTAAAAGATGCGACTATCCGCGGAGAAGTCCCGCAGCGTATCGGCCGAGTCCGAGTGGTTCAACGTACCATGCTCCTCTTGCTTGCTTTTATCCCGGCGACTTTTCAACGGCTCCCTGTAACTCCCGCAACGCATGAACCAGGGGTTCGCAAAGGGTTGCGATCTCGGCCAGATGCTCTGCCACCAGGCGGTTCAGAATCTCCAGTCCATGGGGCGTTAACTGCACCAGGGAGCGCCGCATATCCCTAGGATCATTCTCTCTTTGCACCAGGCCCGCACGTTCCGCGCGGTCTACAAGTTCCACCGTACTGTTATGGCGCAGCACCATGCGCTCGGACAGGTAGGTGATGGAGGTCTGCTGACCGTCAGGGATCGCGGCAATCACCTGCATCAACTGATACTGCTGCGCAGGAATTCCGTATCGCTCCGACGCGATCTCGCTGAAGCTGAGGAACTTGCGCATCTGGTAACGGAACTCGGCCAGACTTTGAAGCCTGGCACGGGCGGCGCTCGCCTGATTTAGGTCTTGCATGGGCATCTTCGCGTATTCTATCGCAAAACGATAATTCTGGGAAACGGCACTTTTTCCAATGCAAGATGAGCCCGAAGGGATCGGGAGGGTGGCCAAAGAGAGGGGCATCAAAGATCGAGGAGAGAGGGGTCCACGCGGAACGGACACGAACGAAGGCTCAGGGGGCAGCGAATCGCCCGGTGTCAGGATCGCCGCAGTTCGTGGGATTCGATGGAGGCCCTCGGGACGATCCGTTCCGGCGTCCGAAGTAAGAAAGCAAGTCCTCTGGCGGCGAGGCGAGGGCAGGGCGCGACGTAAATTGGAGGAGCAAAGGATGGAGCGCCCGACCCTTTCTTAAAAAGGTACTTGATGACTGTGCCCGATAGGTCGTCGAAGGGCTGGTAGAGCTTCAGCCGTGGCTGGCTGGTTCCTGTCGGGCTCTGGTGGACAGACTCATTGGGGCTGATGGAGAAACAGGGTTCGGCCGCCATGGCCTGCGGCATAACGCGGGCGGCTGTTTGCTGTGGCAACACCTGCAGCCCGCGCAGGCTGCCCAACGCCTAGCCGCGCAGCTTGGCCAGCAGATCTGTGGGATGCACAGGTTTGGCGAGGATCTCGAACTCGTGCCCTTGCGTGCGCGCCCGCTCCAACAGATCTGCCGTCGCCGCCTGGCCGGAGAAGAGCAGAATCTTGCACTCGGGGAAACGGGCTCGGGTTTTGATGGCGGCCTCGATACCGGTCATACCGGTCATGATGACGTCGGAGATCAACATGTCCGGACGGAAGGAGTCGAGCGCTTCGATGGCTTTTTCTCCACTGTAGACCGCGCGCGCCTCAAAGCCGGCCTGATTAAGGATAATTGCCAGCGTATTCGCAATCACTTGCTCATCGTCAGCCACCAGGACGCGGGGCCGAGGTGGGTGGGTCATCTTCTCAGTCATCTTGTTCAAATTCCTTGCTCTGCTCTTTCGCTGGGTTTGACGCAGACTTCTTACCCTATCGTACGCGGATGGCGTGCAGCCGAGTGGAGGTATTTTCCGGGATGAGACACTCCGTTGGATGCAACCACCGAACTCCCGCGCTGCCTATCGCCGCACGGCTCGGTTCGATCGGCCCTTTCATGGTGTTACTCTTGCGATAGCGTCTTCGCGTGTTGATGTATTTCGATGGCGCGGCCTTATATGGGCGTTTTCTTTCATGAAAACGCTACAGCGGGCAAGGTTCGGGGGGCGTATCAACACGGAAAAGCTAGAGCTGGCATGATCGATCTTCATCATCATCTGCTTCCGGGAGTCGACGACGGCTCCCCTGATCTTGAGACGTCGTTGGCCATGGCTCGCATCGCCGTTGAGGAGGGCATCACCCGGGTCGTTGCCACTCCTCATGCCAACTACACCTATCAGTTCGATCCCGTCAGCATCCGCGCCGGTCTGGAACAACTGCGCGGGGCTCTGGCGGCGGCATCCATTCCTTTGCTGGTCGCATCGGGCTGCGACTTCCACCTGAGTTTTGAGAACATCCAGGACGCCATCGCTCACCCTGCCAAGTACACCGTGAACGGCGGCGACTATCTCTTGATCGAGTTGCCTGACTTCGGGCTATCCCCTCATCTGGACGAGGCCTTTTACGAACTGGGGCTGGCCGGCATGCGGCTGATTCTGACCCATCCGGAACGGAATCCGACGTTGCAGCAAGACTCCAGCCGTCTGGCGGACTGGCTGCGGATCGGCATGCTCACCCAGGTGACTGCCGGGTCAGTGACCGGAGAGATGGGGCGCTCCGCGCAGCGCATGGCCCACCGTCTGCTTGCCGATCGCTGGGTTCACTTTCTGGCCACCGATGCGCACAACACTCGATCACGAGCGCCACGCATGCGCCCGGCCTACGATCTGGTTGCCAAAAAGTATGGCCGCGAGTACGCCGATCGGCTGTGCAGGATCAACCCAGAGGCCGTTTACGACAACAGGCAGTTACCGCTGCAGGATGAACCTCGGCATCTCTACCAGGACGATCCCCTCTACACCCGGCGCTGGTGGCAGATCTTCTGGAAGCAACCGGGAAGCGGCCGGAGACCGCGCTGAGGTTGCCAGGGCTGCACCCCAATCGGTTCAGAGGGCAGACAGCGGAATACGTGAGCGGCCTTGTCCCGAGCCGCCGTAAAAGCCATTTGCCTCGGCGGTCCGGCTCCAACAGGGTGGGTCGGAGTCTGCTCTGCAAAGGCCTCTCCGCCGCTACAGCCCGAGCCCGCCATCCACTGCCAGCATCTGTCCGGTAATGAAGTGTGGTCCGGTCGCGAAGAACAGCACCGCCTGGGCGACATCCTGAGCGGTTCCGTTGCGCCGCATCGGCGTCTTCAAGGCAAAGGGCTCGTAGGCCGGATTCAAATCCCCCATCACGATCATGCCCGGAGCCACACAATTCACGCTGATCTCCGGCGCCCAGGCCTTGGCCATGGTATGGGAGAGCATGTGCAGCGCGGCCTTCGATGTGCAGTAATGGCCATGCGTCG
>JAJYZE010000141.1 GCA_021800195.1 Acidobacteriota bacterium | reverse complement strand
CCTCAGCTGACCATGGGACTTTCCCTGTTGATCGTGATCCTGAAGACCATGGCGCTGCGTACGAATAACGAACGTTACCATGACGCGGCGCGGTTTTGGGCAAAGATCTTTGCAGTGAACTTTTTATTGGGCGTTGTGACCGGCATTCCGATGGAGTTTCAGTTTGGAACGGACTGGTCGCAGTTCTCACGACTGGCAGGCGGTATCATCGGCCAGCCGCTGGCGATGGAGGGAGTCTTTTCCTTCTTCCTGGAGTCAGCGTTTCTAGGCATGTTCCTCTTTGGAGAAAAAAAGCTTTCGCGATGGGCTCATTGGGGAGCGGCGTTTCTGGTGTTTTTGGGATCCTGGATGTCCGGCTTCTTCATTATCGTGACAGATGCGTGGATGCAGCACCCCGTGGCGTATCAGAGAATGGCCGATGGAACTTACCAAGTGAGCAGCTTCTGGGGGTTGATGATGAATCCCTGGGCCTGGTTGCAGTATGCGCATAACATGTGCGGCGCGGTGGTCACCGGGGCCTTCGTCGTGTCCGCCGTGGGGGCGCTCTATGTGTTGCGCGACCAGACCAGTGCGCCGGGCAGAATTTTTCTGCACTTGGGCGTGACGGCGGGAGTGATCGCCTCCATGCTGCAGATCTTTCCTACGGGCGATCTGCATGGCAAGTATCTGGCTCGGCATCAGCCGGTGGCGATTGCAGCCATGGAAGGGCTCTTCCACTCCACCAAAGGAGCTCCCATCGTGCTGATCGGACAGCCGAACATGGAACAGCAGACTATCGACAACCCGATTGCCGTCAACAAGGTTTTGAGCTTTTTGATTTACGGGACTACGGTGGCCGAAGTGAATGGGTTGGATGCGTATCCGAAGGATCTGTGGCCCACTACGCTGCCGTTACTCTTTTATGCGTACCACATTATGGCGGGGCTGGGAACGTACTTTGTGCTGTTAATGGCTGTGGCGGCCTATCTGCTGGCGAAGGGCAGGCTCTTCACCACGCGTTGGGCGCTGTGGCCGTTGCTGCTGAGCTTTCCTCTGCCTTACATCGCGAATATTGCGGGCTGGGTGACGGCGGAGATTGGAAGGCAGCCGTGGTTGGTCTACAACCTGATCCGCACGGCTGATGGGTACTCGAAGCAGGTGAGCGCCGGGACGACCTTATTCACCTTGCTGGGTTTCATGGGGATGTACGCAGTGCTCTCCATCTTGTGGATCCTGCTGGTTTACCGCATCATCGAAGCCGGCCCGGGAGCGCCCACCGAGCATGCCGCGGGCAGAGCATAGGCATGGAGGAGACGCTTCGCAGGAAAGGCCGAAAGAGGGAGGTTGAGGATGGGAGCCTTATGGTACTGGATTGTAGCAGGGATGCTGGCCGCCTACGTTGTGCTGGATGGATTTGATCTCGGGGTGGGCGTCCTGCTGCCGCTTGTGGCCAGAACGGAGGAGGAGCGGCAACATTGCATCCGGGCGATCGGGCCGGTGTGGGATGGAAACGAAGTGTGGCTCCTGGCCGGAGGCGGAACTCTGTTCTTTGCCTTTCCGCAGGTTTATGCCTCCTCCTTTAGCGGCTTCTACCTGCCGCTGATCATCGTTCTGTGGCTGCTGGTGCTGCGCGGCGTAGCAGTGGAACTTCGCATGCACTTTGACGATTCGCTGTGGCGCACTTTCTTTGATGGAGTTATGACCTTTGCCAGTTCGCTGCTCGCGGTCTTCTTTGGAGCGGCGATGGCCAATGTGTTGCGTGGCGTTCCTTTGGGGCCGGATCACACCTTCTTTTTACCCCTGTGGACCAACTGGAGAACAGGTTCGAATCCTGGAATTCTGGACTGGTACACAGTGATCGGTGGCGTGATTGCGCTGCTGGCGCTGGCGTTGCATGGGGCGCTTTACCTCGTATTGAAGTGTGAAGGCGATCTGCAGCGGCGAGCCCGCGTTGCGGCGGTGCGGTTGTGGCCCATGGTAGCGCTGGTTACGTTTCTGGCCATCCCAGCAACAGCGTGGGCGCGGCCGGATTCGCTTCAGAACTATTACGGGCGCCCGGCTGCGTTTCTGGCTCCGGTAATGGTGGTCGTGAGCCTTGGAATGATGAGGGTTGCTATCGGAAAGGGTGCGGAGATCCGTGCGTTTCTCTTCTCCTGCGCCTATCTCATCGCCATGCTTTGCGGCGCCGCTGTCGGCCTATACCCGGTGCTTTTGCCCTCCACCAACCCCTTGGGAGAGTCCTTAACCATTGCCAACTCGATTGTGGGGCCGCACAGCCGCAGTGTGGGGTTGGCCTGGTGGCTCTTTGGCATCTCTTTAGCGATTGTGTACTTCAGCGTGGTGTACTGGATGTTTCGCGGCAAGGTGTCGCGCTATGCTGGTACTTATGGGCACTAAAGAGGGGGTTGTCTTGAGCCAGGCGGTTTTGTGGCGCTCGGATTGGCTGGCAGGAGCTCTCTGCCTTTGCACCCTCCCGATACAAAAGACGCGATGATTCGGCTATCCTCCTTCCAGGAGGATGACGTGCATCGACGCACATTTCTGGCAACACTTCCCATGGCCGCAGCGGGGTCTTCGGCCCTGATGAAGGAACCCAAGCCCGGCGTGGAGACCGGCCAGAACCAAACTGCGGGTGCATCGGAGGAACTCCCCAAGTATCAGCCGGCGGGAGCGGAGCGCTTTCTTCGGCCCGATGTCCACGCTGGAGACCGTCCCGCGGGGGCCAGCTTTGCCTCACGGTCGGCCGCTTTGGGATGTTCAGCGGCGGCGGGAACGGCGCATCCCCTGGCCACGCAGACAGCCATCGCCATGCTCAAGAAAGGCGGTTCAGCCGTCGATGCCGCCATCGCCGCCAACGCGATGCTCGGCTTTGTTGAGCCTACCAGTAGCGGGTTGGGAGGAGATTGTTATGCGCTGTTATGGGATCCGCACGCAAAACAGGTCATGGGCCTGGCTGGATCCGGCGGGTCGCCGCGCTCCCTGTCGCTGGAGACGGTGCGGGCTCGATCAAAAAATGGAGTGATTCCGCCGCTGGGAGCCATCTCCGTCTCTGTACCTGGAGCCCTGGATGCCTGGTGGACGCTGCACCAGCGCTATGGACGGCTGAAGTGGGCAGAGTTGTTTGAACCGGCGATTCATTTCTGCCGTACCGGCTCTCCGGTGCCGCAGATCATCGGGTACTACATCAAGCGCAATATGGCCATCTTTCTACGGCCCGGCTCGGGCGTGGAGGAGACCGCCAACGCCGCGCAGACTTACCAGGTGGACGGCGGCCCAGTCCAGGAGTATGACGTCTTTCGCAATCCCGATCTGGCCCACACCTACGAGATGATCGCCCAGGGGGGGCGGGATGCGTTTTATGATGGCCCCATCGCCCAGACCATCGATCAATACTTCAAGCGCATCGGCGGTTGGCTCTCTGCCGAAGATCTTCGCGAACAGCATGCGGAGTGGGTAAAGCCCTTGGTGACCAACTATCGCGGCGTGGATGTGTTTGCGATGGGAGCCAATACGCAAGGGTTGGCGACGCTGCAAATGTTGAATATCATCTCCCAGTTTGACATTCGCCAGATGGGATTCCAAAGTGCCCCTGCGCTGCATGTCCAGATTGAAGCGAAGCGGCTGGCCTACGAGGACCGCGCAAGATATTACGCTGATCCGCACTTTTCCAAAGTGCCCGTGGAGTGGTTGAACTCCATGGAGTATGCCCAAGAGCGGGCTAAGCTGATCCGGCTGGATCGGATTCTCAATCCGGTATATCCAGGGCAGGCCCCAAGCCACGGGGATACAACCTACTTCTGTACCGCCGATGCTGACGGAATGATGGTCTCCATGATCCAGTCCAACTTCCGCGGGATGGGATCCGGGTTAGTGGCTGATGGGCTGGGGTTCATGTTTCAGGATCGGGGTCAACTGTTCTCTCTGCAAGACGGTCATCCCAATATCTATGCGCCGGGGAAGCGGCCCTTCCAGACCATCATTCCGGGGTTCGCCATGAAAGATGGAGCGCCGTGGCTGGCCTATGGGGTCATGGGCGGAGACATGCAGCCGCAGGGGCAGACGCAGGTGATTCTGAATCGTGTGGACTATGGACTGGATGTCCAGGCGGCGGGGGATAGCCCGCGCTGGCATCATGAAGGGTCTTCGCAAAGTATGGGTGAAGACAGGCCGGGTTTGGGCCCCATGGGAGTTCTACGCCTGGAGACCGGGATTCCCGAAGCAACCCAAAAAGCGCTCCTTGCGATGGGTTGGCCCATGGGGCCTAGCGATGGCGGCTTTGGACGCTACCAATGCGTGGAGCTACGCCAGCAGAGCGGTAGCAGGGTATACGCTGCAGGTAGCGAGATGCGTGCCGACGGTGTAGCCCTGGCATATTAGCGGCGGGCCGGAATGCGGCCGAAAGGACCGGCCAGAGAGGAATGGGAAAGTACGCCAAACGATTTCATGCGGCCGGGCGGCTCGAAGCCCTCTTTGCGGATCCTTGTGCCGCACGATCGCGGATGCGGAGGCGCGGCTTCGCAAGCCGCCAGCAAGATGGACCACACTGTCTTGATCGGAAGAGGACGAGGAGCCTTGGTTCTACTCGCAGATTTGCCTTGCGTCCGTCGGGCAGGCCCATCGGTATATTGGCTGTATGTAGCCGAAAGATGGTCCCGCCAGAATAAAACCGGGGTTGTATATGGCTACGGTTCAAAGATCCTATGGCTCCATCCTCTTGCAGCCGAAGTAGCAACATCGTCGCATACTTGCCGATATCCTTTCGGCAGAGATATCGATTCACAGCCGGAGAGATGTCCGGTAGTTCTTGCTGCGCCTGGAGTTGAACGTAAAGCATGCCCGGCAGGGTGGAAGCCACAATGGCGGCCGAGATTCCCTTGCCGAAGAGGTCCGCCAACGCCACGTTGAGCATACCTTTGTGAACAACAACATCAAAGAAGTCGCCGCCCACGGCGCTGCACGGAACCCTCTTCGCCTGGACGCTGGCAAAAGAGAAGTCAGGGATCTGAACAGCCACTACCCCCTGTTGCATCGCAGCGGCTATTCGCAGCTCGTCTTTTTGTTGCCGAGCCTGATCTTCCAGCACAGCCAGTTGGGCGTTGTCCACCATGCTGGTGAAGGCCAGCCGGACCTCTTCTCGGCAGCCTGAAGCGACCTGGCGATGGAATCGATTATGGTCAGACCAAGAATCGTGCCAGAGACAGAGCCAATAGCGTCAAGCGAGGCCACGCCCCGGGCCGACGACTTGGTTCAGTTGATGAACAAGGTGGACCAAAAGGGAGCGGATGTTTCCAAACAAAAGAAGATAGATTCTGACCGGGGCAGGTTTCGGTCGCGCATGGGCAGGCTCGACTCCGCGATGCGAGCGGCCAAGGGCGGAAAGGCAGTACAAATTATGAGGTTAGACCTCTATGAGCCGCCTTCTCTGTATCATCCCCCGGCTCTCCTCTATACTCGGCTGGACGGTGCTTGCAGGAGCCCACGTTTCCATGTCCTTACTTCCATCTAGATCAAAACTTCAGGGGCTTGCAGCCCGCCCCATCGGGTCGAATGTGCGATGGTTTGTCTGTCTGCTGCTTTTTCTGGCGACGACCATCAATTACATGGACCGATCGGCGCTTTCGCTGATCGAGCCGCTGCTTCATCTGAGCTTTATGGGGTGGGTTCCCAACGTCAATGCGAGGTTCCAGACGACCTACCACTTGAACTATGGGCATATCGTGGAGTGCTTCCAGATTGCCTATGCGGTGGGGTTTCTGGTGGCTGCTCCCCTGATAGACCGGCTGGGAACCAAGATTGGCTACGCGCTGGCGATCGGGATCTGGGCTGCATCCTCCATCAGTCACTCGCTGGTCCACTCGGTCTTGGGTTTTTGTATCGCGCGCGCCTGTCTGGGATTGGGCGAGTCCGGGAACTTTCCGGCTGCGATCAAGGCCACCAGTGAGTGGTTTCCCAGTGAGGAGCGAGCCTTGGCGGTGGGATTGTTCAACTCCGGGGCCAACGCTGCCTTCTTCATTGCTCCAGCCCTGATTCCACTGGCTACCCTTCACTTCGGAGGTTGGCGCGCGGCATTTTTTTGCACGGGCAGCATAGGGTTCTGCTGGCTGCTGCTTTGGATGACCTTCCCCTACAACAGGCTGCGCCGCAGACTCGCCACGACGCAGGCGAATTTGCAGGGGATGGCGCCGGGCGGCAGTGGTCCCCGGATATATGCGGTTCTGCTGCGCCATCGCGGGCTTTATGCGTTTTCCATCGCCAAAGGACTCACCGACCCGGTTTGGTGGTTCTATCTCTTCTATCTTCCGATGTACCTGAATGACAACTATGGGCTCAGCCTGGAGCAGGCCTATTGGCCTATCGTGCTGGTCTATGCCATCTCGTCTGTTGGCTCGTTTCTGGGTGGAGGACTCTCCGGACTGCGCATCAGGCATGGCCATACGGTGAACAACGGACGCAAGTTCGCCTTGCTGGTCACCTCGTTATGCGTGCTGCCCCTGATGCTGGTGCCGCAGATGCATCGGTTGTTTCCGCATAACGCCTGGCCGGCAGTGGCGCTCTTCGCTCTGGCCGCAGCGGCCCATCAGGGCTGGTCGGCCACGCTGTTCACCACGCCCACGGATATGTTCCCATCCACCTCAATTTCTACCGTGGTGGGCATTGGTGGAACAGTGGGTTCGGTGGGTGGGGCATTGTTCACTCTGGCGGTATCGCATCTCCTCTCCCTGCATCCTCTGGTGATCTTCTGCATGGCCAGCTTCGCTTATGTGGCTTCGCTGACCATCTTCCAACTTCTGGTGCCGCGGATTGGAGTGATCACAGAGCCCAAGGGCGACATGGAAGTTGAGCTCGCGCTTTGATGATCGAACAGCTTCGCTCCAGACACTCTTCCTCTTCCAGCCTGCAGGCTGCCTTTGGCCCAGGTTGTCGCATCCTAGACCCAGAGTGGTGGGCGGACGATGACGCAACTCAGATGATGCCAGCGTGGAGCGCCGCGAAGGAGCAAGATCTCGTTGTGATCGACCGTTCATGGGCAAGTGCTGGAATCGGGATGCGGGTGTGCAAATTTGACTCGCTGAAGGTCATTGAAGCAGAACCGAGAAACCCCGGATGCAACCCGAGGAACCTGTGAGGCTGGATGCAGTTACTGGTGATCAACAGCGGATCCTCTTCCATCAAGTTCTCTGTCTATGCGGTCGGAGCGAAAGGAGATCTGCCCTGCAGCCTCATCGAGGGCCAGTTGAGCGACATCGGGGAGCGAGAGAGCAGGCTCGTCGTCCAGCAGGTTGGCCGAGGGTCGTCGCTGGAGAGCCGGGTAGGCATCCATGGTGTCTCAGAGGCAATTTCCGCGGTGCTAGATGTCGTCTCCGGCAGCGATATGC
>JAJYZE010000140.1 GCA_021800195.1 Acidobacteriota bacterium | reverse complement strand
TAGCAGATGTAAAACACGCTGGCGATCAAGAAGATCTTCTCGACGCTCTTGTAGTCTCCCTTGACCACCAGCACCCACACGGCCGCGGCACAGATCGGCACGCTGATGTATTTGCTCACGTGAAACAGTTGCAGTGACCCAGCGATTCCGGAAAATTCCGCAATCACGTTGCCGAAGTTCACCACCACCAGCAGCACCATCATCACAAACGTCATGCGCAGGCCGAACTCTTCGCGGATCAGGTCGCTCAATCCCTTGCCCGTGACGACCCCCATCCGGGCGCACATTTCCTGCACCACAATCAACGCCAGAGTGATCGGCAGCATCGTCCACAGAAGGTGGTAGCCATACTGCGCGCCGGCCTGCGAGTAGGTCAGGATCCCCCCCGC
This sequence comes from Acidobacteriota bacterium, assembly GCA_021800195.1. Taxonomy (GTDB): domain Bacteria; phylum Acidobacteriota; class Terriglobia; order Terriglobales; family Acidobacteriaceae; genus Granulicella. The sequence goes on along the minus strand of JAJYZE010000140.1, from coordinate 6,967 downwards.
ATCATTGTCCACATTCGCCGTGATAAACCCCGGCCCGAGCACCGCAAAAAAAAGAAGGATGCTGGTCCGGTAACGCTTCCAGAAACTCACACCCGCACCGCCGCCATGGAGTCTTCGCGGCACAGAGCCGCTCCATACCGTGCGAAACCGTCGGCCACAGCACCGCAAACCCCACCCCGCAGGGGCCAGGACATGGCACCGCCAACCAACCTTGTTGTCCTCAGCATCCTGCCTCACTCCCCGGCACTCAGTTTAGATTACCTTCTCCTGGAGCCTTCTGAAAGGAAGCTTTTTTAGCCAGGAAGGAGCCCTATCCTCCGCACGGGATGTTCCGCAGACCGAGCCCCTGTTCATCACCACCGGCTCTCCTCCACAGGCTGTCTTTCATGCTCCCGCCGTTGATCGCAGGGCCTCCAATCGAGCCAGAATCTTCTCCACCTGTGCATCGTTGGAGTAGCCGTTGCGCACTGCCCGCTCTCGGCCCGCTCGGGCGATCCGCTCTCGCGCCTTCTCATCCGGCAGATACCGCCGGATCTTCTCCGCGCACTCCTCAAAGCCGGTGAAGAAGACAGCCTCTTCGTCCTCGACGAACCTCGCCCGATGCCCCTCGGACCGCTCCGCCAGCAAAAACCCCCCACAGGCCGCAATCTCGAAGCTCTTGTGCGCAAACTCGTCCTGGTTGGAGTGGGTAAGGAAGCTCAGATTGATCTTCGACCGCCAGATCGCCTCTCGATACTCCCTTCCATAAAGCTCGGATCCGGTGTAAAGCCTCTCGGCCGCCTCCTTGTCCAACCTTTCCCTCCACATCCCATCGCCCGAGATCACCACGGGGAACCCACGCTCTCTCCACAGCCTGGCCAAGAACTCGGACCGGTCATCGTAGGCGGTCCCGATAAAGGAGACCCCGCGGTTTCGATCGGCATCGCTCCACACCACACTCTTGTGCCCATCTACAGGAAAGTGAATCGTCGGCTCGTACGCCGTCTGGATCTTCAGCACATCGCGCGCGCCCTGCCGCCGATAGTCCACAAGGTTGCTGTCCCGCTGCACAACATGCAGATCGAAGTGCGGAATGCATCTCTTGTACAGCCTCCATCCCGGATCGCGCCGCGGCCCGAACGCGTTATCAATCATGTAGCTGACCGTCTGGATGCCCATCGCCCGCAGCCGATCCAGCGTCTTTGGCCACAAACCCAGCAGCTTGTCCGCCCAAAAGATATCCGGACGTTCCCTTTCAGCCTGGGCCAGTAGATCGCGGTTCAGCCATATCACCCACGGCCCCATCTGCGCTCGATGCATCAGCTTCCGAAGCAACTCCGCGCGCGGCTGATACTGGCGGGAATCAAGCGGCGCTACCGTGTGCCCCAAACGCTCCAGAGCCCAGGCGCGGTACTGAGCGGAATCATTCGGCGAGAGTTGGGCCGCGTAGAGAATCTTCACCGTTCACCCCCATCTTCTGAAACCGGCCTGCTCGACAGCCTCTGCATGCTGTTCGCACCCTGCGCCCCATTCTGTCGCCGGCTCCGCGCCTCTTTGGCCGTCGCGGCGTCCCGCAAGGAGTCCGTTCAAGCCCTTTGGCTCAACCTCGGCAGCAATCTCTCCGTGGGCCGATGAGACCGCCGCTCTCTTGGCTCTCAAGGCGCGTCTCCTTGGGGCCACAGGATCCTGCGGCTTCCAAGCTCTCCATCAAGCCGTCAGAGAGATTCTTTACCTCTCGCGCAGCAGGGCAATCACCTGCTCGGCATGGATCACCCCGGTCAAGCGTCCCTGATGGTCCACAACCGGGAGCGAGCGCAGATTATATTTATCAAACAGCTCGGCAACCTCCTTCTCTTTCGCATTCAGCTGGCAGCACACATTATGCCCGTCCGCCAGAGTCGCCAGTAGCGTTTCTGTCTTGGCCAGCAGCAATCTGGGCAGCATCACCACGCCGGCCAGCTTCTCCTCCTCGCCCAACAGGTAGACCTCCGTAATCGTATCGGGATCTCCTTCGAACTCGCGCAGGGCTTGCACGGCATCGGCGACCGTGGCATTCATGGGAACGCTCACGTAGTCCGTCGTCATCCGCCCGGCTGCGGACTCTGCGGAGAACTCCAGCAACTCCTCCACATCCTGCCGTTCCTCCGGCTCCATCTCCTCCAGAATCGCCTCGGACTGTTCATCACTCAACTCTGCCAACACGTCGGCCGCTGCGCCCGGATCCATCTCTTCGAGAATGTCTGCGGCGCGCTCCGAGTCCAGCCCCTGCAGCAGCGCCTTTTGGAGCCTCGGATCTACCTCCTCCAGGGTCTCAGCCGCCGTCTCTTCGGGCAGGCTGGAGAATACGGCCTCTCGCTCCACCGGCGCCAGATCTTCCAGAATGTCTGCAATATCGGATGGATGCAACCTGGCGAGCCGATCCTGGCCAATCTTCAACCGCACCATTCGCGCCGGGTCGCGATCGATGAGATCAACGCACGCCCAGGGAATCTGCCGCGCACTCAGCCGCAAAACCAACTGGTCCAGCAGAGCCACCGGCAGCCCCTTGAAGAGCCGTCGCATGGCGCCCCGGTTACCCACCTCCACACCCTCAATCCGCAGCCCTGTAGCCCCTCCCTCACGCGCTCGGGCCTCCCAGGCCAGGCTTACGTCGTTCACTCGAACGACCTTGTGTCCGTCCACGTCGATAATCTGCTGGTCCAAAACGTCATAGTCCAGCAGCAGATAGCCATTCTGCTCCTTGTACTCCGCCGGATTGGATCTTGCCCGCAACTCCTCTTCGTTGCTTTCTGGCGAAACCAACTCCCCTACCGGTTGCAGCATCGTCTTCTTCTTTCGCCCCGAGCCGACGAGCAATACCAGTTCAGCTACGTGGGATTGGTCTAGCGTCACGTCGACAGCCAGATCCTTCACCCTGCCCAGCACCCTCCCATCGGCACCCAGCACTCGGCGTCCGAGCAGCGATGAAGCACTCGTGAACACATCCGCCGGCTTTGTCAGCAACCCGCCCATCACTCTCCCGCAGCATTTTCAGTGTAAGTGTAACGCGGCACTCCGAATTCCTTGCGCCCTTCTCCGATTCAGATTCCCGAACAAACATGTCCTCCCGAGGGATGAACTGAAGTCGCCGCGGTCCCTGAAGATCCTGCCACGGAGAAGGCGCAGCGCGGGAAGCGCATCTCCGGCTCATCCGCATCGGGCCTCTGCCGAAACTCCCCCTATCTGCCTGTTTGCCCTGAAATCAGAACGGCGAAGCTCCGCCGCCTCGCCGCCCTCATCCAAAATCTGTCTGTCGGCTCCTACGCTCTTCCTTCAGGCATTCACTGTCTCCAGTAACACCTGGGCAAACTTCTTCCCTGAGCGCGCCTTGCACGCCCCCTTGTGAAACGCATAGCCGGCTATCAACGGAAAGGCGATCGTGGCCTCGGCGTACACCATCTGTTCAAAGGTCAGGTCCACCTTGCCCCAGCTTGAGGCCTCCTTCAACGTCGACCCGCTGAGCGCTCCATCGCGAGCATCAGCCACCGTGATCTGGATGGCGTATTTGTGCATGGAGGCTTCTATACCGAGCACATCGGCGGCCACCACAATATCCTGGGCGAAGTTCTTCGGAACTCCTCCACCAATCATCAGCAGTCCCGTCGTCGGGTTAGCGATCTTCAACTGGGTCAATTCATAAAAATCCTTGGCAGAATCGATCGAAACCGCGGGCTTGCCACGCCGCGCATGCTGGTGAGCCACCAGCCCGAACCCCGCGGAGCAATCCGAGAAGGCTGGGCAAAAGATGGGAACCTCTTTTTCATAACAGGCGAGCACGATCGAGTCATTCTGACCGTCGGCAGGAGTCCTTCCTTGCTCCTTCAAATACCGGCCCATCGCCTGGATAAACTCTCGCGAGGAGTAGGGCCGCGGCGGTAGTCCGTTGGCGATCTTCTCGGTGGTTTCGTCGCAGATTCTAAGCTCCTCCTCATCAATGAACGTGTCATAGATGCGGTCGATCATCAACTCGCGCAGTTCGGCGTCTCCGGCGCCGTACTTGTACTGGTCGCCGGCAAGGTAATGCCGGAATCCCAGAGCTTCAAAAAAGTCCTGATCCACAATATTGGCGCCTGTCGAGACGATTGCATCGACCATGTTGTTTCTTACCAGATCCACAATCACTTTCTGCAACCCGGCTGAGATCAGGCTCCCGGCCAGGCAAAGGATCACTCCGCAGTCAGTGTCCAGCAGCATCCTCTCGTAGATATGGGCCGCCCGCGCCAGATCGCGCGAGCTATACGCCATGGACGCCATGGCATCCACCAGCGCCACTACGTTGTGCTGCTTGATATCGATGTGTTGAATCGGGTCTGCAAGAAGTTGCTTTTTGGTCGTCATATCTCCTCAAGTTTATCTCGTCCCACCCCGTCTCCAGGCCGAATTCGGCGAATTTTCGACTAGCCCGAAGACCCTCTGAGGGAGACCTGCTGAGAAGGCGAATATCCGTCCTTTGACCCGGAAACCCGGGGAAGAAAACTCAGATCATGGAGATCTTCATGGAGCGATGCAGGCTCTCAGGACCTGACCGGGCTCTGGGGAGTCATCCGCACATCGGCTCGTCCATTGATACCCTGTTAATCACGATGAACGTCAACTTTGCCGAGCGCGCTCATAACCACAACTGGAAGCTGGACCCCATCGTCCGCTCGCTGCTCGACACTGATTTTTACAAGCTGCTGATGTTGCAGTTCATCTGGAAGAACTTTCCTGCCACCCACGCCACCAGCGAGATCTACAACCGGACCTTTCATATCCGTCTGGCCGATCGCATCCCCGCCGCCGCCCTCCGTGAGCAGATGGAACACGTGCGCTCACTCCGCTTCCGCCGCAGTGAGCTCGTCTGGCTGGCCGGCAACACCTTCTACGGAACCAAACAGATCTTTCGCCCTGACTTCCTGCACTGGCTGGAGAACGACTTCCGCCTCTCCGACTACACCATCGAGGAATCCAACGGCCAGCTCAGCATCCGCTTCTCCGGCCTTTGGAGCGAAGTGACCCTGTGGGAGATTTACTCTCTGGCCATCGTCAGCGAGATGAAGAGCCGTGCAGCCCTGGCGGCCCTCAATGAACTTGAACTGGACGTCCTCTACGCTCGCGCCAAGACCCGTCTGTGGGACAAGATTGAAATGCTTCGCACCGTTCCAGGGCTACAGATCTCCGATTTCGGCACCCGACGCCGCCATAGCTTCCTTTGGCAGGAATACTGCGTCCAGGCTCTGGCTACCGCGCTTGGCCCCGCTTTTGTCGGCACCTCCAACACCGCGCTAGCCTTCAAACACGACCTTGAAGCCATCGGCACCAACGGCCACGAGCTGCCCATGGCCATGGCGGCGCTGGCCTCCGTGGGCTCCGACAGCGACCTGCGCAACTCCCAGTATCGGGTTCTCGATCTCTGGCGCCTGTCCTATGACAACGAACTCCTCATCCTTCTGCCGGATACGTTTGGCACCACCCAATTCCTCGAGGGCGCCCCTCCCTGGGTAGCCACCTGGACCGGCGAACGAATCGATTCCAAAGATCCCTTTGTCGCCGGCGACGAGTACATTGCCTGGCTGCGCGCGCGCGGCCAGAATCCCACCAGCAAGCGCCTCATCGCCTCGGATGCGCTTGATGCCTCCGCCATTGTCGAGATCCATAGCTACTTCACTGGCCGCATCCGCTTCTCGGCCGGGTGGGGGACATTGCTCACCAACGACTTTCGCGGCTGCCATCCCCGCAATGAAGACTCCTTTGAGCCCATCAGTCTGGTATGCAAACTCACCAGCGTCGACGGCATCCCTACCGTCAAGCTCTCCGACAACCCCAGCAAATCCACTGGCCCTGCCGACCTGATCGCACGCTATCGGCGCGTCTTCAATCATCCCGTCGAGAAGGAAGTCCCCGTCTTGGTATAAGCCAGGTCAAAGCGAGCCAGGTCACGGTGAATCAGGACGCGGTGAACGAGGATGTACGGCGGAGTGCGGACCTGCGGGGCTATACTCGCCCCATGTTTCCCGTTTCATCTTCCCGACTGACTCGTCTGGCTCTGCTCACCGCTCTTCTTCCCAGCCTGTCGGCTCGCACGGCCTGCGCCTGGGGCCGCGATGGCCATCGAATCATCAACAAACTGGCTGCAGAATACCTTCCCGCAAGCGTTCCTTACTTCTTGCGCAATGGCAACGGCATCGACGTCATCGAGTGGATGGGACCGGAGCCTGATCGCTGGAAGCATCGCAATGCCGAACCCGAACTCACCGTCACCCAGTCCCCAGACCATTTCCTTGACTACGAGTGGGCCATCTATGGCGCCACGCCTTGCGCCGCCGGCACACCAGACTGCATCGCCGGCTATGAGTTCCCCCGCGCCCGGTATGACTTTATCCGCAACCTCACTGGCGCTCTCCCCCATCACCCCGAGATCAAATGTTTTGAGACCGTCGGCTTCCAGCCCTGGCAGGTGGAAGAGGTCTGGCAACGTCTCAAATCCGACCTCCGCCTCTATCGTCAACTCAGCGCAACCAACCAGGACACAGCTCCCATTCAACTCGCCATCCTCTACGACGCCGGATGGCTGGGCCACTACGTTGGCGACGGCTCTCAGCCACTGCATGACACCATCCAATACAATGGCTGGACCGGCCCCAACCCCCACCACTACACCACCGGGCACTCCATTCACGCGCAGTTTGAGTCCGTCTACGTCTCGGCCAACATCAAGGCCTCGGATGTGGCTCCGCTGGTCGCCGCCTCGCCGCCCGCCGCGATCGACGACGAGTGGTCCCAGTACTGGCGCTATCTTCTCCACTCCCACTCGCTGGTCGCAAAGGTCTACCAGCTCGACCAGCAAGGCGGCTTTCTGAACGCCGGAACTGCGGAGGCCAAATCCTTCACCGAAGAACGCCTGGCTGCAGGGGCCATCGAGCTGCGCGACCTCATCGTCTCCGCCTGGGTTCACTCCGCCGACCCCGTC
>JAJYZE010000139.1 GCA_021800195.1 Acidobacteriota bacterium | reverse complement strand
GATGCGCTACCGTGGCCTGCACGATGATCTCTCCCGTGGCCCGGTGGATACCCTGGCCTTTCAGATGAAGTTGATCCGCACCCTGGCCGCCTACAAAATCAACGTCTATTCGCCCTACTTTGAAGACGCCCAGCAGTATGCCTCCAACCCCCTTCCCGCGCCGCCGCAGGGCAGCATCTCCGCCGCCGATGCTCGCCAACTGGTGGCCTACGCGCAGAAGTACCACATCACGGTGATCCCCGAGCAGGAGGCCATCGGCCACCTCAACAACCTGCTCCTCTGGGAGACCTACGCCAATGTCGCCGAGACGCCCCATGGGGCCGTCCTCGCCCCCGGCCAACCTGGATCCATTCCGCTGATCGACCAGATCTTCCAGGAGCTTGCCCTGCTCTACCCCGGCCCCTTCCTGCATATCGGCGGCGACGAGACCTATGACCTGGGCATCGGACGCACCCGCGCTCAGGTGGACGCGCAAGGCCTGGGCGCCGTCTACATCGATTACCTCAAGCAGATCGTCACCAGCCTGGAGCCGCTGCATCGCAGGATTCTCTTCTGGGGAGACATCGCCCAGAGCGATCCCCAGTTATTGAAGGCTCTCCCTGCGCAGATCAAGCATCAGCTCATCGCCGTCGCCTGGGGATACTCTCCCAACCCTCACGGATTCCTGCGCATCCTCCGCCCCTACACCCAGGCCGGAATTCCCGTCTGGGTCGCGCCCGCCATCAACAACTACCGCCAGGTCTGGCCCAACCAGCAGTTGGCGCTTGAAGATATCCAGCAGTTCACCCGCGACGGCCAGCGCTACGGCGCCACAGGACAGCTCAACACCCTTTGGAACGACGACGGGGAATCGCTGGCCAACATGAACTGGTATGGGATCCTCTTTGGCGCAGCCGCCGCCTGGCAGCGCGGCACATCCTCCATCTCCGCCTTTCAGGACAGCTTTGCCCAGGTCTTCTTCGGAGATCCGCTGGGGCTGCTGAACCAGGCAAAGGATGAGCTGACCAACGCCATGACGCTGCTGCATGACAACAAAGTGATCGCCGCCACGGAGGGCTCCGACGGCTTGTTCTGGCTCGATCCCTGGTCCGGCGATGGGCAGGTGGTCGCCGCGCGCATGCGGCCCATCAACTCCGCCCTGCGGCTTTACGCGGAGCACGCGCTGACCCTCATCGCGCAGGCCAAGGCACAGGAACCGAACCTGCGCCAGCCGGATGCGATCTCGGCGATGGAGTTCGGCGCGCGCAGAATCGACTTTCTGGGCCTCAAGTTCCAGCTCGCCGATGAGATGGCCACCGAGTATGCCCAGGCGCAGGCTGAGATGCAAACCTTGCAGACCAACCCGAACGCTCCCCGGCCCAGACCCTCCGTCCCCGCTCTGCTCTCTGATATCAACGGCGTAAACGGCCGCCTCCAGGACCTCATCGCCACCTACTCCCGGCTGCGCGACATGTACGCCGAACAGTGGAACAAAACCTACCAGCCGGATGGACTTCGGCCCGTACTCGAACACTACGACTACACCATCGGAGAGTGGTATGCCCGCGTCGACAAGGTACGCAGCGCCCAGCGCCAGTGGAGTCATTCCAAAACGTTGCCTCCAGCCGCCGACCTTGGCATTCCACCACCCCCGCAGCCGCAGCCCGCTCCAACGCAGTCCCCAACCCCATCCCCATCCCCCGGTCCAACTCCATCCCCAACTCCAGCCCAGATCCCAGCCCAGATCCCGGCCCCGCCAGGCTCCGCGCCAACCCACTAGCAGGAGATCCCCTTGCCCGGCATCCACGTCTTATCCCTGGCAGCAACCCTTCTGCAACCTTCCGGCCCGCATCGCCTGCGAGCCTTTGACCTCGCTCTGATCGCCGTTTACCTGGTGGGAATCACCCTCTTTGGTCTGCGCTTCCGCAAGCTCTCCGGCTCGGGCACCCCCGCGGACCGCTCGCTGCGCAGCTACTTTCTGGCCAACAACACCGTCCCCTGGTGGGCCATCTCGCTCTCCATCGTCTCCGCGGAGACCTCCACGCTCACCATCATCTCCATCCCCGGTGTCGCCTTCTCCGGGAACTTCAGTTTCCTCCAGGTCGTCATCGGCTACATGATCGGCCGCATCGTGGTCGCCATTCTCTTTCTGCCCCGCTACTTCGCCGGCCGGATGCTCACCGCCTATCAGCTCATCGATCAGCGCTTTGGACCATCCCTCTACAAGGTTACCGCCGGCCTGTTCCTCGTCATGCGAGCGGCTGCTGAGGGCGTGCGCGTCTTCGCCGTCTCCATCGTTGTCGGCATCGCCATCGGAACCCGCGACCTGCTCTCCATCGGCATCATCTCCGCCCTGACCCTGCTCTACACGTTCGAGGGCGGCATGGCCGCCGTCATCTGGACCGACGTTGTGCAGATGGCCATCTACTTCGGCGGCACGCTGGTCGCGCTGCTCACACTCGGCTCCCACGTCCACGGCGGCTGGAGCGCCATCCACGCCGTAGCCTCCGCCGCCGGCCGCTTTCACATGTTCAACTTCACCTTCAACCTCACCACCGCCTACACCTTCTGGGCTGGTCTCCTCGGCGGAGCCTTCCTCACCATGGCCTCGCACGGCACTGATCAGTTGATGGTGCAGCGCATGCTGGCCGCGCGCAAGCTGCGCGAATCCCAGCTCGCTCTGCTCAGCTCCGGGGTGGTGATCTTCGTGCAGTTCGCTCTCTTCCTGCTCATCGGCGCGGGGCTCTACGTCTTCTACGCGCAACACCCGGCGGTGTTCTCCAGCGCCGACCGGATCTTCCCCACCTTCATCGTCCGGGAGATGCCCCCCGGCATCGCCGGCCTGCTTGTCGCGGCCATCCTCGCCGCGGCCATGTCCAATCTCTCCGCCGCCTTGAACAGCCTCTCCTCAACCACCGTCGTGGACTTCTACGCGCCTCTGCGGCCAGAGGCCGATGACCGGGAGCGCGCTCTGGTCAGCAAATCCTCCACCGTCCTCTGGGCGCTGGTGCTCTACGCCATCGCGTCCTACGCATCTGTGGTCGGCGGCAAGGGCCACGTGGTCGTGATCGGCCTCTCGATCGCTTCCGTTGCCTATGGCTCTCTGCTCGGCGTCTTTCTGCTCGGAACGCTCACCCGGTTCGCCACGCAGAACGGCGCGATCACAGGCATGATCTTCGGCCTTCTCCTCAACCTCTGGCTTTGGCAAGGAGTCTTCCCCATGCACCTCGGTCCCATCACCCTACCGCCCATCGCCTGGACCTGGTATGTCCTCATCGGCGCAGCCGCCACCTTCTTCGTCGGGGCGCTGGTCAGCCTGCTCTCGGGCAGCTCACCCTCCCGCCGGAAGACGGTCCACTCCGTCTCCAGCTCCGCCGTCGGCTTGATCGCGCTCACAGCCACATTGCTCTCCCTGCCTCTGCTCAGCGCGCGCGCCGGCCACGCGCAATCGCTATCCGCCAACGCAGCTACCCACTCCCACGTTCCGGACTTCAGCCTCGTCTCCCGTCTGATCCTTGATGCCGTCGTTACGCACCAGCCGCCGGGAGTCGCGCTGCTCATCGGGCACAACGGGCAAGTGGTCTTTGAGCACGCCTACGGAGACCGCAAGCTGGCTGGCGAGCCCGGGCTGGACGGACGGCCTTCCCCCGCTCTGCCCATGACCATGGACACCGTCTTCGACATGGCGTCGCTCAGCAAGTGCCTCAGCACCGCAACCGCCATCATGCAGCTCTACGAGCAGGGCAAGCTGCGCTTTGACGATCCGGTAGAGAAGTACCTTCCCGAGTTCAACGCTCAGCACGATCCCGTTCGCGCCCAGGTCACCATCCGCATGCTCCTCACCCACACCTCCGGTGAGCCCGGCGACATCACCATGAGATCCCCCTGGGGGCTGGCCAAACCCGACTTCGCCGCAGGCCTCCGCCGGGCCTTTACCACGCCGCTGGTCTCCGCTCCCGGAGCCGTCTTTCGCTACTCGGACATCAACTTCATCCTGCTCGGGTACATGGTGCAACGCCTCAGCGGGGAGCCGCTGGAGGTCTACGCCCAGCAGCACATCTTCACGCCTCTGGGCATGACCCACACCAGCTATCTCCCCCTGGCCCGCGCCTGCGGAGCGTACCAGGTCTATGGAGCGGCCATCGGACTCGCTCCCGGCTCCAGCCCCTCCCACCCCTGCAAGCCCGGAGACTGGAACGTCTCTCTGCTTCAGAAGATTGCGCCCACCGCCCACGATGACGAGGGCAACGCGCAGAACAACCCGGACTACAACCGGATGCTGTGGGGCTCGGTGGATGATCCCTCCACCCGCCGCATGGGCGGCGTCGCCGGCCACGCCGGCGTCTTCTCCACCGCCCAGGACGTCGCCCTCTTCGCCCAGGCGCTGCTGGATCGCCTCGCCGGCCGGCCCAGCCGCTTTCCCCTCAAGCGCTCCACGCTGGAACTGATGGTCACGCCGGAGCAGCCCGGCCATACGTCGGACCAGCTCGCGGAGGCCAATCAGGCCCAGCGCGCGGCCATCGCCGCCGGCGAAGCCCCCGCCGCGCCCGGCCTGGCACCGCACTATCCCTCCGTCAAACATCAGGACCTGCGCGGCTATGGCTGGGACATTGACAGCAGCTTCTCCAAGCCGCGCGGCGTGGTCTTCCCCGTCGGCAGCTTCGGCCATACCGGCTACACCGGCACCACGCTGTGGATCGATCCCGGCTCAGACACCTACATCGTTCTGCTGGCCAACGCGATTCATCCCCGCGGCAACCCTCCCATCTCCAACCTGCGCGGTCAGGTAGCCACCGCCGCGGCAGAGGCTCTGGGACTCTATCACCCGCCTGACTCCACCGCTCCGACCGAGTGCGGCGACCCCAACCTCTTCTGCGCGTCCGCGTCCAGCGCAGCAGCGCAGGCTGCGGCCACAGGCCGCACCCTCATCGGAATCGACATTGTCGAGCAGCAGCACTTCGCTCCCTTCGTCACCCTGGCCACGGAGATTGGCCATCCCCCGGTGCTAGGCGTGCTCACTAATCAAACCGGCATCGACAGCAACCGCCGCTCGACCATCGCCATCCTGGCCAACGATTTGCCCCGAACGGTTCCGGGAGCGAAGCTGGCGACCGTCTTCTCTCCCGAGCACGGCATCTTCGGCAAGCAGGACACCACCCACCTGCGCGCCGAGGTCGAACCCATCACCGGCCTGCCTGTCACCAGCCTCTACGGCCCCACGGAGGCGGACAAACGGCCCTCCCACGAGCAGTTGAAGAACCTCGACGCCGTCGTGATTGACCTTCAGGACGTCGGCGTGCGCTTCTACACCTATGAGACGGTCACCGGATACTTCCTTGAAGCCGCCGCGCAGGAGCAGAACGAGTATCACCATGACCTGAAGATCATCGTGCTTGACCGCCCGGCCCTCATCGACGGCTCTCAGGTGCAGGGACCGATCTCGGACGCCGCCTTCACCACCGGGCCGGGAGACTACATCGACTTCATGCCGCTGCCGGTTCGCAACGGCATGACGCTGGGAGAGCTGGCCGAGTACATCGTTGGCGTCAAGCACCTCGACTCCGACCTCACGGTCGTCCCGCTGCAGCACTGGTCGCGTGACGAGTACTTTGACCAGACCGGCCTGCCCTGGGTCAACCCCAGCCCCAACCTGCCTTCAGTGACAGCGGCCACACTCTACCCAGGTCTTGGCCTTCTGGACTTCACGGGCGTCTCAGCCGGACGCGGCACGGATTCCTCCTTTTCCCTCTTCGGAGCCTCTTGGATGAACGCTGCGGAGGTCGCGCGGGCATTGAACCGGCGACAGATCCCGGGCGTCACCTTCACGGCCACCACCGCGACGGTCACCGACTCCGCCAATCGCTATCCCTTTCGCGGCCAGACGATCCCGGCAGTACGGATGACCCTCACAGACCGCCGCGCCCTGGACTCCCCGGAGATGGGCGTAGAGATCCTGAGCATCCTGCACCGCCTCTACCCGCAGCAGTTCCAGCTTGCAAAGACCTTGCGGCTGCTGGGCAGCCGAGCCACGCTGGACGCCATCGAGCGCGGCGAAGATCCCCGCCTCATCGCAAAATCCTGGCAGCCCGCGCTCAATACATACCTCGCCGCCCGCGGCCTCTACCTGCTCTACGAGTAGCGCACCGGAAGCTCTTTGGCAGGACGACGCGGGTGCCCCACATCTCGGTTTTTCAGAGATGTGGGTTCGCAGGACGCTCATCCAGACACAAAGCTGCATCAGTCCCCGGTCGAGGTCCCCGTTTTGAGATTCTGGAAGACGTGCTGCATCACAAAGTCAGAGGTGATCGTCTCACCGGCCAACAGCATAGCCGTGAGCTCCCCACCCAGCACCTGGGGGGCAATCACCACATCCGGCTGAGCAAGCTTGACCTTGTTCAACTGACGGGCGTCATTCACGGCGGCAACGATGCGAACGCCGGGAGCGAGCTCTCGCATGGCCAGCGTCACAAACGCGTTCTCCGCATCATCGTCCAGCATGGCCAATACGGCAGTGGCCTGCTCGGCGTCCGCCTGACGTAGTGTCTCCGCCGTGCTGGGATCTCCCAGCACGACCTTCGAGCCCTTGGCCTCTGCCGCGTCGACCGCTTCCCTCAGGATGCGCACCACAACCAGGCCGCGCTTTTCCAGTTCTTGCGCGGTATTGATAGCCAGCGACGTGTTACCCACGACAACATAGTGGTGATGCCGTTTCATCTGGGGACTCCTCCGGTTAACGATACGCAGCAGGCTTCGGCTCACCAAAGGAGCAATCACCGCCGTGAGTGACGTGGCAAAGACGGCCACGCCGAGAATGATCACCGAGACCGTAAACAGCCGCGCCTCATCGGTTCTCGGGACGATGTCTCCATACCCCACCGTGCTCATGGTGACCATGGAGTAGTAGAGGGCGGTCACCAGATTGTTGATCGGCGGCGTGAACCCCGCTCCAAGGTAGTACGCGCCAAAGGTAGCGTACAGCAGCAGCATCAAGCCGGAGGTGACGGCGAAGAGCGTGCTAGCCGCTACGCTTGATCGGTCAAAGCTGCGCCAAGTAACCAGCAGCGCAACCACGATCAGCAGGAAGTAAGTAGATAAAGGCCCCGCGTGGGCGTGTCTGCCCAGCACCGTGTTGGTGGTTGCCGTCACCGCCAGCAGCAAGGCCACTATCCATGCCAGACGGGAGCGCCACAGCAGAGCGAACCCCATGATGAGCATGCCGCTGCCGATGAACAAGGACGGCAGCTTGTGCATCTGGAGATTGAAATAAAAATCTCCATTCGCCAGCGAGCGAAGCCCCGCAAACCAGTGGTTGCCCCAGTCTCCCTGCAAGACCCAGAAGCCCGCCAGCCACAGCATCAGGGCCAGAGGAACGTGGGGAAACCAGACC
>JAJYZE010000138.1 GCA_021800195.1 Acidobacteriota bacterium | reverse complement strand
GCAGCCGAGCCTTGATGGTCTCCGCTGACGCGGCGCTGCTGCACCGCGCGGTTGCCAACCTGCTGGACAATGAGATGAAGCACGTGCCGGCAGGGTGTACCGTAACCATCCGCCTGCAGGCTGAAAATGGCGACGCCAAGATCACAGTGGAGGACGATGGTCCGGGATTTGAGCACGAGCTGAGCCAGAAAATCTTTACGCGCCGCGCAAAAGGCAAGGCATCCACCGGGCACGGGTTGGGATTGGCCTTTCTGGAGGCTGTGGCGCACGCGCATGGTGGCGCTGTTTCAGCCTGCAACCGCAGAGAAGGTGGGGCGCGCATCACCATCACGCTACCACTTTCACCGGCAGCTCGGCAGCCTGACCCTCTGGAAGTCAAGACGGCCGCTATCGCGTGAGCCAGCTTCGGGGCAGACGGAATGCCCTGCCATAGGCGGTACAACTGCCCTCTCCTTCTACCCCATCCGCAAAGCTCGGTAACCCCAAACCTGCAAGACTACCCCCGGAAGTTAGGCGCCGCAGCAGTTTTGAACGAAAGATGCTTTCGCCACATGGAAAGCCGCAGGCGGCCTTGGCAAGGCTTCTAAAACCCCAACGACCTGCAAATTGCATCCACTCTGGATCTCACATCTTCGGGCATGACCACCATCTGCGGCCAGGGGCGATGGAAGCCTTCAGCAGGCCATTTGCGGGTAGCGTCGATACCCATCTTGCTGCCGTAGTTCGGCAGTCTGCTGGAGTGGTCCAGCGTGTCGATGGGGCCCAGCGTGAATTGAATATCGCGTTCCGGATCGATGTTGTTGCTCACCCGCAGGGTTACCTCAGCCAGATTCTGCACATCGCAGTCCTCATCCAGAACAATGATGCACTTGGTGAACATCGCCTGTCCCATGGCCCATATGCCATGCATCACCTTGCGCGCGTGGCCGGCATAGCTCTTGCGGATACTCACTATCATCAGGTTGTGAAAGACACCCTCAGCCGGAAGATGGATGTCGCAGATCTCCGGCAGCGTCAATCTCATCAGTGGCAGAAAGATGCGTTCCACGGCTTTGCCCATCCAGGCATCCTCCATAGGCGGTTTGCCGACGATGGTGGCCGCGTAGATGGGATCCTTGCGGTGCGTGATGCAGGTGATATGGAAGACCGGATACTCATCCTGCATGGTGTAAAAACCGGTATGGTCGCCAAAGGGGCCCTCGGTGCGTAGCTCCGCCAGATCCACGTAGCCCTCCAGGATGATCTCGGCGTGGGCTGGAACCTCCAGGTCCACCGTCTCACACTTCACCAGCTCTACGGCCCTTTGGCGCAGAAAGCCGGCGATCAGGTACTCTTCCACCTCGGGCGGTGCGGGAACGATCGCCGAAAAGGTTGTCGCAGGATCCGTGCCAATGGCTACGGCAACTTCCATCCGTTCGCCGTGAATGCGCGCCGCCACCTGCGGCGGAATCGCCCCGGGAGGGGCCCCTGCCGTCCCGCCGGCGGTTATGGCCATCAACTCCACCTGGTCGGCTCTCGCCGACGTTGTTGCCCGCAACCGCTCACGCAGATGCTCGGCGGCGTTCTTCTGGCGCTGCCAGTGCATTCCTGTCGTCTTGCCGTCATAGACCTGCATCCGATACATGCCCAGGTTGCGCTTGCCGGATTTAGGATCGCGGGTGGTTATGCAAGGCAGGGTGATGAAGCGTCCCCCGTCCTGCGGCCAGGTCTGCAGAATGGGGAACTGCAGCACATCGATCTGTTCGCCACGCAGGATGACTTCCTTGCAGGGAGCCTTACGGGCGTCAACCGTCTTGGGAAAGAAGCTGCCGACCTCGGCCAGCAAAGGCAACATTTTGAGCTTGTCCATGATTCCGCTGGGTGCCACCGGATGGAGCAACGTCTCGATGCGTTTGGCCACATCGTCCAGCGAATCCACCTCCAGCGCCAGCCGCATGCGGCGTTCGCTGCCGAACTGGTTCATCAGAACCTGCGCTCCCTTGTAACCTGTCACGTTCTCAAACAGCAGCGCGGGGCCACCAGCGCCTGTGCCGCCGCGGCCCGACTTCGCGGCACGATCCGCAATCTCCGCCATCTCCAGAATGGGCGAAACCTCGGCGCGGACACGCTTCAGTTCTCCTGCCTTCTCCAACGCCTTCATCCAATCCCGCAAACCTTCAAATGCCACGCACTTCCCTCTTCCCGGTCCTTCCCATCGGGATGACCTTTTTTCTATTCTCCTCCTGAACTGCCCCATGAAGCCGGGATTTGTTGCGGTCTCCTTCCAGGCAATCGGCTTGCTCCCGGCGTTCAACCGCCCCCTGTGTCCCGGCAAGCTTTCATTCTGCGAGAGATCCCTGCCCAGCTCATGCATCTGGATGGCATGAAGGAACGCACGCGCCCAACCGGGGGTGAACGATATACTGCTAAAAGAAGTGAAATCAGTCGCTGCCGCCCTCCCCGAACGCGGGGCGAGGCAAGTCGCAGCGGCGCAGGTCAGGCGCAGGTTTCAGGCGAGCGTGACGAAAGAAGGCAGCCAAGCGGCGGGAGTGCGGGGGAGACAGAATTTGGCCAAAGCAGAGATCGGCATCATCGGTGGTAGCGGGCTGTACAACATGGACGGCTTGACCAACGTCAGCGAACACCGGATCCCGACCCCCTTCGGCGATCCTAGTGAGGTATTTCTTTTGGGCTCCATCGAGGGGCGTCAGGTCGCCTTCCTTGCGCGCCACGGCAAAGGCCATCGGATTCTGCCCTCAGAGCTGAACTTCCGCGCCAACATCTACGCCATGAAGTGGCTTGGAGTCTCCAGCATCCTGTCCGTGAGCGCTGTTGGCAGTCTGAAGGAGGAGCACAAGCCGACCGAGTTCATCATCCCCGACCAGTTCATTGACAGAACCTTTGCCCGCTCCAGCACCTTCTTTGGAGATGGCGTGGTGGGCCATATCGGCTTTGGAGATCCGGTGTGCCCCATCGTCAGCGATGTCTTTGCCCAGGCCTGCGCCGAGGTGGGGGTAGTTGGCAAGCGCGGGGGCGTCTACGTCTGCATGGAAGGTCCGCAGTTCTCTACCCGCGCTGAGTCAAACTTGTATCGGTCCTGGGGAGCGGACGTCATCGGCATGACCAATCTTCAGGAAGCCAAGCTGGCTCGAGAGGCCGAGATCAGCTATGCAACCCTCGCCATGGTGACCGACTATGACTGCTGGTTTGATGGTCATGATGCGGTTACCGTGGAGCAGATCGTCGCGGTGATGCATCAGAATTCCGGTAACGCTCAGAAGGTGATCAAGGCGGCGGTTCGCCGGATGCCCGCTGACCTGAGCGCCAGCCCGGCACAGACTGCGGCAAAGTTCGCCATTATGACCGATCGCTCCGTCATTCCGGCCGAGACCAGGGTCAGGCTGGAACTGCTCTTCGGCAAGTACTGGTAGCGCTGTCGCTCTGCCGCCACAGCGCTGCAGAGCTGGAAAATCCGGTTTCCGCCCGTGCCTGACTGGCAGCGAAAGAAGCTGGAGACAAATAAGGAAAGAAAGAAAAAGGAGAAACTTTGTCCGTTCTGGTTGTTGGTTCCGTGGCATTCGACACTCTGGAGACCCCCAGCGGAAGACGGGAGCGTGTGCTGGGTGGCGCCGCTACGCACTTTGCCCTGGCTGCCAGCTTCTTCACCACGGTCCGCGTGGTAGGCGTGGTCGGTGAAGACTTCCTCCCCGAACATGAGTCCGTGCTCACCTCTCGTGGCATCGATACTGCCGGTCTGGAGCATGTTCCGGGTAAGAGCTTCCACTGGAGCGGAAGCTACATGCGGGATCTGAGCACGGCCGACACTTTGACCACCGACCTGAACGTCTTCGCCGACTTTGCCCCCAAGATTCCAACCAGCTACCTGGATACTGAGCACCTCTTCCTCGCAAATATCGATCCGGTGTTGCAGGAACGCGTGCGCAGCCAGATACCGGGAGCGAAGCTGGTAGCCGGAGATACCATGAACTACTGGATCTCCGCGCATCGCCAGAACCTGCTGAAGGTGCTCCGCGAACTGGACGTGCTGGTGATCAACGATAATGAAGCCCGCATGCTGAGTGGCCAAACCAACAACGTCCGGGCGGCCAGGGGAGTACTTGAACTCGGCCCCAAGTCGCTGGTAGTCAAGTATGCGGAACACGGCTCGGCGGCTTTCTTCTCGCCGAGCAGCTTCGGTGACGGTCAGCAGCACAAGCTTTTTCGCGCCCCAGCCACGCCGACGGAAGATGTAGTGGATCCAACCGGCGCGGGTGACTCCTTCGCGGGCGGCTTCTTTGGCTACATCGCCTCGCAGAAGCAGCTCACCCCGGAGGTCTTCCGCAAGGCCATGTTCTACGGCTGCGCTCTGGGGTCGCTCTCTGTGGAGGACTTCGGCACCGAACGCCTGCAGCGTACCACCCGGGAGGAGATCGATCGACGATTCGACGAACTCAGGGAGATATCTCACCTATAAGCATTTGCCGGACTCAGGCCGAAACAGCCCGCAAGACGCCCCCGGATGGTGAAGTGGAAACGGGCGGACGCAATCGATTGGGAGATTTGCTCGGTCACAGGATCTTTCAACAACTCCCCAAGGAGGCTCAAATGAAACCAGGACGTGCCACCTGGGAACAGCGCACCCTCCCTACAATAGGCCGGAATGATTTCAGCCGATCTTCGGCGCGGCGGCTGCCGAGCCAGAGCAAGAACGCCGCTTCCTTAGAACTCCTTTAACCCTTCCATCCCTCTATGCCAAGATCAAAGTCAGAACGGAATGATGCCCCGCTTCACGAGCAGGGCAAGGATGCAGAGCTCCTTTTGCCCACTTCCCCTAACCCTGCGGAGGGCCGGCCCAGCGAGACGCCTCAAGGCAAACTGCTTGCGAACCGCAGCCTAAACAAGCTGCGCAACCGGGGCTCCCAGAGCGAGGCGCGCATCTGGGTCCAGGTCGATCCGGAGACGGTGAGCCCGGCCGTACCGGGCGAAACTTATCCGTTTTTCGCGGCCGGGATTGTTCTGGCCTTTGTGGCGTTGTACATCTGCTACCGCCAAAGCTTCCTTTTGCTGTACGGCGATGCGGTGGCGCACTTGGCCGTCGCCCGCCGCATCCTGGATGCGCGCTGGCCAGGCCTGGCGCAACTCGGCAGCGTTTGGCTTCCGCTGCCCCATCTTTTGATGCTTCCCTTCATTATGAATATGCGCATGTGGCAGACCGGCCTGGCGGCGGCTCCCATGTCCATGCTGAGCTACGCGGCTAGTGTGGCCGGCATATGGCGGCTGGCGCGGCGCATGATGCGAATGCGTTGGGCGCTGGTGGCCACGACGTTCTACGCGCTCAACGCCAACCTGCTCTATCTTTCTACCACCGCCATGACGGAAGCACTGTTTTTGGCTCTCTTCATCTGGTCCGTGGTGGCTGCCATGGAATCCATCGCGGCCCTGCGTCAGGGAGATCTGACGCTAGCTCGCGCGCGCATGATGCTGGCCGGGCTACTCATCCTGGGGCAGGTTTTTACGCGCTACGACGGCTGGGTGATCGGCGCGGTGATCTGGTTGTGCTTTGCCTGGAACCTGTTGCGCAGCGTGCCGGATGTGCGCCGCCGCATGACGCCATGGTTCGTGCTGTTCACGGTGTTTGTGGCCATCGGCCCTCTGCTTTGGTTCTGGTACAACGCCCACTTCGAAGGCGACTGGCTGGACTTTCTGCGCGGACCCTACTCTGCCAAACAGATTGAGCTGCGCACCGCGCCCCCTGGCCAGCACTACCGGGGCTGGCACAACATGGGTTGGTCTGCGTTGTTCTTTACCCGCACCGCGCAGCTGGACGCAGCCGCCTGGGAGACCGGCTTTGGCCTGATGGCCGCAGCGCTCTACGGACTCTGGATCGCAGTGCGGCGCCGCGCGGAGAGTGCGGCTCACAGCCGCGGGGAGTTCCTCGCTCTTCTGCTTTGGATTCCGCTGCCCTTCTATATCTACGCCATCGCCTACAGCTCCGTTCCCATCTTCATCCCCCAGCTCTGGCCTCACGCCTACTACAACTCCCGCTACGGGATGGAACTTTTGCCGGCCTTGGCGGTCTTTGCAGCGCTGGCCGCAGAACGCCTGGAGGTTTGGCTCAAGTCACGGCGAGCGGCTGGCGAGCGGCTGATTGGAACGCTGTGGCAACCTACGGCGATGGTGTTATGCGTGACCAACTGCATCGTGATGATGCACCTCACCCCTTTGGTGCTGCAAGAGGCTGCGGTGAACGCCACCACTCGGATGACGCTGGAAGCCAACCTCGCCTATGCGCTGGAAGAGTTACCCAAGAACGTACCCGTAATGATGTCGCTCACCGACCACGTCGGCGCCGTGCAGGACGCCGGCCGCGATCTGCGCAGCGTGATCAGTGAAGACGACCAGCAGGAGTGGAAGACGGCCCTGACAGACCCGGCAAAGTACGCCGCCTACGTCATCGCCATCCAGGGCGACCCGGTAGCCAAGGCAGTCGCCGCCAACTCCAACGGCCTGGCTGAACTGGATGTCATCTGCACCAACGGCCAGGCCTGCGCGCATATCTACCAGTCGCTGATCTATCGGCCCGGGCAAGGAAACTGATTCTCCCCGAAACTGCCTCAGCCATGGCCGGGAGCACGAGACTTGCCTTCATCGAGTGTCATGCTCAGCCGATCAGTTGGCAAGACGGCCCCACGACGTACCGGGTTGCGGGAATTGCGGAGAAATTAAAGCGGATAGATGGGTCTATCCGCAATCTTGACTGCGATATTGATCTGTTCTTTTCAAGACGGGAAGTACTCTCTCCTAACGGAACCCGATAGCGAAGACTGGCAGGCGGCGGTCGACTATCACATGAGTCGGTCCATCCCGCGCCGCTTCGCCGTGCTGACGGGATAGATCATCCACCATCTTCGCTCTTGTCTGGACCATGCTGTATGGGCTCTGTCGGACGACAATTCAAGGGAAACCAAGAGCGCCGCCATCGAGAACCCGATCTTTGACAGCAATCCGGAAGGAAACAAGAAAGACAAAGACTACGAGCGGAAAATAAAAGGAATCACAGATCAGAAAATCGGGGCTCTGATTGAGAAGAGCCAGCCATACAGACCTGACGACCAAGCTAAGGAACACCCTCTTTTGATCCTTCACGACCTCGACAGGTTCTGGAGGCACCGCGAGCTCGTGCTCGTCTCATCGGCTGCGATTGCAAGCGTTCCGAACAACCCACCCGAGCTTGCGGAAAGGGCGGAACAATCCCAGAAGCACAAGGAGCCGACGTCTGTGGACATTGCCCTTGTCAACGCACGCAAGGAGGGGGCCTCATCAAACCCGGCTTAGCTTTCGGGCACTTCGGAACTCGAAAACTCTACCCACTAGAGCACTCTGCCAAATACGATAGACCTGTGGCACAGAGCCGGAACCATCC